>CAJYRU010000313.1 GCA_913777295.1 uncultured Sphingomonas sp.
TTCGCGCCATCGCCGACGAAAGCGGCGTGGCACTGATCGCGTGCCAGACCGGCCTCGCGCTCGCCGGGCTGTCGGCGGACACGCAAAGGGTCGCGGCAGGCGGTCTGATCGACCTGCTCGCGACCCTGAAGGACGACCGTCTGGTCACCCTGTAGCGGCGGAGGCGCAAGGCCCCCGCCCCATCCGTCACTGTGCCAGGGCTTCCTCGGCGAACGCCCGCACCGCCGGACCGATGTCCGCACGCGCCAGCGCCAGCGCGATGTTCGCCTGCACCCACCCGGCCTTGTCGCCACAGTCGTAGCGCTTGCCGTCGAAGGTGAAGCCGTGGAACGGCTGGTTGCCGATCAGCTTGGCCATCGCATCGGTCAGCTGGATTTCGCCACCCGCGCCCGGCTCCTGCGAATCGAGGATCTGCATGACTTCGGGCTGCAGGATGTAGCGGCCCGGAATCATCAGGTTCGACGGCGCCTTGCCCTTGGGCTTCTCGACCAGCGCGGTGACTTCGGTCAGGCGGCCATCGGTCTTGCCCGGCGAGATGATGCCGTATTTGTCAGTTTCGCTGTCCGGCACTTCCAGCGCGCCGATCACGTTGCCGCCGACCTGATTATAGGCGTCGACCATCTGCTTCAGGAAGCCGCCAACCATCAGCTCGTCGGGCAGCAGCACGGCGAACGGCTCGTCGCCGACGATCTCGCGCGCGCACCACACCGCATGGCCGAGACCCAGCGGCTCCTGCTGGCGGACATAGACCGGCGAACCCGGTTTCTGGCGGATGCCCTCGATCAGCGCCATCGACTTGCCGCGCGCCTTCATCGTCGCCTCCAGTTCGTAGGAAACGTCGAAATGATCCTCGAGCGCACCTTTGCCGCGGCCGGTGACGAAGATGATCTGTTCGATCCCGGCTTCCAGCGCCTCTTCGACGGCATATTGGATCAGCGGCTTGTCGACGACGGTCAGCATTTCCTTCGGCATCGACTTGGTCGCGGGAAGGAACCGCGTACCGAGACCCGCGACCGGAAATACTGCCTTGCGAACCTTCTTGATCGTCATCGTTTCCATCCCAAATTGCTGCACCGCAATAGAACGTCATTGAACACTTGGCAAACCGGCGTTCGACGGCGGATCGGCCAGTTCATTGATCGTGCAGCCCCTTTGCCATAGAGGCGTTCCAAGATCATGGTTTTCTCAAAGCTATTTCGCCGAACCGCCGCGCCGGCGCCCCGTATCGCCGACGACCGCATCGTCTATGCGATCGGCGACATTCATGGCCGCCTCGACTGCCTCGAAGACCTGCTGGCGCGGATCGACGCCGATCCGGGTCGCGGCGATCGCCATGCGACCCTGATCTTCCTCGGCGACCTGATCGATCGCGGTCCCGATTCGCGTGGTGTCGTGGAACGGGTCATGGCCCTGTGCGCAGCCAGCGACGACGTGCACTGCCTGTGCGGCAATCACGAGGAATTGCTGCTGGAGGCCGCCGCGGGCGCACGGCAGGCGCTCGGTATCTTCAACCGGGCTGGCGGCCGCGAAACCGTGCTGAGCTATGGCGTCGAAGACGCGACCTATGAGCGGGAGGATCTGAAGGGTGTACAGCGCCTGATCCTTGAACATGTGCCGCCCGAGCATCTCGATTTCCTCCGCGCACTGCCCGACAAGGTCGTGGTCGATGACTATGTCATGGTCCATGCCGGCATCCGCCCTGGCGTGGCGCTGGACGCGCAGAAGGCATCAGACCTGCGCTGGATCCGCTCGCCGTTCCTCGAACATGGCGGTCGCCATGAACGGTTCGTGATCCATGGCCATACGGTAACCGACGAACCTGATGTCCGCCCCAACCGGATCGGCATCGACACCGGCGCCTATCGTACCGGGCGGCTGACCGCGCTGGTGCTGGAAGGCGATTCGCACCGCTTCCTGACTACCGCCTGCCCCGAGGGGAGCGGCGCCAGCGTCGATTGAGGTGAGGCGGGCAGATGCGCCGCCCATCCGCTCGGCCCCCGTCCGATGCGCGGCGTGCGCCGTAGCAGCTACATAGCCTGCCATCCGCGATCCGTTTGGCAGTTGTGAGGCAGGCTGCCGTCGCAGCAGGCGAACGACGTTCGACCTGTACCGCCCCCAGACGGCGGGACTGGAAATCCCCAATCCCATCGACGGGTGTCACGCCCGGTCGCTATCCGTACGCTGTGGCGCACAACGAAAAAGGGCGCCCCGTAAGGGACGCCCTTTCCGCAGATCGAAGCGCGGTTGCCCGCGCGAACAATCAGTTGCTGTCCGAATCGCTGTCCGAGTCGGCGACGACAACGATGCCGGCGACGACGGCAGCAGCCGCCAGTAGAGCGACGATGATGCCGCCGCCTGCCAGCTTTTCACCCTTAGCGGCCGGAGCCGACGCGCGAGCAACCGACAGCTTCGAAGCGTTGGCGGCGTTGGCGATCGTCGGAGCGACGGTCATCGACACGGCCGAGGCCGCGATCAGCATCTTCTTGGCAAAACCCATTTCTACACTCCCTTGCAAAACTCTACGTCAGATCGCCTTTTGCATAGCAGCACGCCACCTGCAAGTCCTATCGTCTCATTCGCGATCAGCCGTTGGGCCCCGAAGACCAATAGTGATCGCGCGGGTGACTGCCCCGGAACAGGTTAAAATCAACTTAGTTCCGGCGCGAAAAACACTTTGATTCACCGATCGTGATCGATTTACGACCTTCCCTATAATAACGGCTGGTCGCGGGTTGCCAGAACTGGCGGACGGTACGGTATGGGCGCCCCTTTCGGCAGTGCTGCCAATTCCGTGGCGATCAGTTCGGCGCGCTTGGATGCCGATGAATGCGTTCGACTGTGGAATATACCGCCGTCGATCCGCGCACCTGGCCCCCGCCAGAACTTTACCGCCTCCTGCGGGTCCCATCCCGCATTGCGCAACAGATGCACGCCCAGCCGATCGGCATCGTCCTCGGTCATGCGGTGGATACGCCCGTTTCGGCCAAGCTCGCGCAACATGCCGCGACTGACCCCGGCCGCGTCGAGACGAGCGTGGTGGCGCAGGATGTTGTGCGAAAGTTCATGCGCAACCACGACCGCCAGTTGCGGGTCGGCAAGGCGATCGAGGAACGCGCTGGAAATCTGGACCAGGCGCCCGTCGGCGACGGCGTCCATCGCCGTTCCGATCCGCAGTTCGAACAGGGTCCGGCATCCGGGCGACGGGGCGATGGCGATCGTGCGATCCCCGCCGCTACGACGCAGCACGAGGGTCAGCGGCCGATCGGTCGGCTGCGCATCGATCAGCGCAACCGTCGCATCGCGCGTCCGGACATGGCCGCCGCCGCTGGCAACCGGCACCGCATGGCCGTTGACGCTGATGATCGAATCATCGGCGCGGACCCCGGCCCTGGCGGCGGGACTGCCGGGCACGACCCCTTCGACCGCGACGCCGGTGGCGAAGCCGAAGGTCGCCCGCGCGACCGCCTGCTCCGATTCGGCGTATTGGTCGATGGTGTGGACCACGATGCCCGGTACCGGCGAGACATCGGTGCAGAGCGGCGCATTGGCCGTCGCCAGTCGATACCCGATCGCGCCGAGCCGCAGATCCGCCGCCCGCAGCGCCTCCAGCGTGGCCACATCCGTTGCCACGGTTGCCGGGACGGGAGCGGCACCAAGCGTGAGCGCTGCCGCCAGCGCGCCCGCCAGAGGTCGAAGACGCCACCGGCGCGCGGCGCGGGACAGGATATGGGAAGCCATCGTCGGCACCTACCACGAAACCGAAGGTTCAGGCGATCCGCTCTGCATTCGGTCCGCAGGTGATTTGCGGCACCAGCACAATTAGCTGCCGAATCGGCGATCGATCGGCAAGGCGCGCCCGAGGGGGAGGTGCCGCACAAACGAAAGCGGCGCCGGGAGTACCGGCGCCACCTGCGATCGATTCGAGCGATGTCAGCGCCCGGCGGGCGGGGCCATCGCACCCGGCGGCGGCGTGGCGCCTCTCTGTTGCTGCTGCATCATCTGCTGCATCTGCAACTGCTGAAGGACGGTTTCGGGGATGAAGTCGATCATCTCGACATCGAACACCAACACCTGCTTCGCCAGCTTCTCGACTTCCGGCGACATCGGCGGCGCGCCCTCGGGCCGCGGTGCGGCATAGCCGAGTTCGGGCTTCAGCCAGAAGCGATACTTCGACCCCTTCGGCATCAGCTTCAACGCTTCGCCAAAGCCCGGCACGACGCCCTTGGGCGACATCGGCGTCGGCTGGCGGCTCTGGTCGAAGACCGTGCCGTCGGTGAACTTGCCGACATAGTTGACCAGCGCGACATCGGCATCGGTCGGCGTCGGGCCGCTGCCCTTGGTCAGCACTTCATATTGCAGGCCGCTGGCAGTGGTGATCACGCCAGGCCGCGATGCGTTGCCCGACAGGAACGAATCGACATCGCTGCGCGTGCCAGCCCATGCGAAACCGGCCGCGAGCAACAGGGCCACGGCGATACCCACCCATATCCAGACGATATGACGCTGCTTGACGGGATGCAGCGGAACGGCAGTGACCGACATCGAAACCCCTTATGGCGCGGCATGACGGCCGCATCGCATCATCAGCGGGGTCGCCGGACGGGGCCGGCGACCCGGTTCCGATTCTTACCGGGCGCTGTCGCGTTCCATCCGCTTGCGCTCCAGCTTGCGGGCGCGACGGACGGCGGCGGCACGCTCACGGGCACGCTTTTCCGACGGCTTTTCGTAGTGACGGCGCAGCTTCATCTCGCGATACACGCCTTCGCGCTGCAGCTTCTTCTTCAGCGCACGAAGGGCCTGGTCGACATTGTTATCACGAACGATGATCTGCATGGGGTCGTAAAGCTCCGGGTCTTTATCGCAATAGAATAGGGTTCGCCGAAGCATGGCTGCGGCGCGACGAATCCCCCTAACAGGACTGTCCGCGCCCGGCAAGTCATACCGCCATGATTCAGAAGATCAGGTCGCCCCCCGCGCGGCCGGCAAGGATTCGGCCGATCGCATCGAACAGGGCGTCCATCGCCACCGGCTTGAACAACACTTCGTCCGCACCGGCAGCGATGCATCGTTCGGTCAGGTCGACGGCGGTATCGGCGGTGACGACGACGATCGGCAGCGTGCGCTTCGCATCGTCGCGCGCGCGCACCTGCCGAATCACCTCGAACCCGTCCATGCCGGGCATCCGCAGGTCGAGCAGGACCAGGTCGTAATCCTCGGCGTCGATCCGCTGCAATCCGGCCTCGGCGCAATCGGCTTCGGCCATGGACGCGCCGGCCACATCGAGCATGTCGCGGACGACCCGACGGTTCATCGCGTCATCCTCGACGAACAGGATGTTCATGCCGGGTTCGCCGATCGGGCAGGAGGGTTTTCAACGCAGCTCATATTGCAATCCGCTATCGCGCTATGCGGCGTCCGGGACAAGGGAAACTGCAGGCGTCCCTTCCCCCGATACGACAAACAATGCGTTGATTAATTGCGTAGCCGAAACGGGTTTACGGAGCAACGCAACGCGATGGACGCCAGTATCAATGACATCCTGCGCACCCGCCATGATCGCCATCGGCACATTGCGCCCGGCCGCGATTGCGGCAAGGTCGGCCATGTCGCGCGCTGGCTCGGCCGATCCGGCCGACAGGGAGGCGGTGTCGACCAGCACCGCCCGCACCCCACACTGCGACAGCCGGTCGCGCAACGCTCCGGCATCATCGACGAACTGGGTGTCGGCGACGTGTTGGGCGAACAGGGTCCGCATCATCGCACGGGCGATCGGATTGCGTTCGAGAATCAGCAGCATGTCGGCAGGCGCCGAGTCGTAGCAGGCGAGCGCCCCGTCCGATTCGGGCGATGCCGGTACCAGCGGCAGGTCGAGCAGGAAGGTCGCCCCCGCCCCCGGCGCGCTGCTGACGGTGATGTCGCCCCCCATCGCCCGCGCCAGATTGCGGCAGATGGTCAGCCCGAGACCGGTTCCGCCGAACCGGCGGGTCGTGCTGTTGTCCGCCTGCTGGAACGATTCGAACACATCCTCCAACCGCTCGCGGGCGATGCCGATGCCGGTATCGACCACTGCGATCGCAAGCCGGTTCCCGATCGCCGCCACCCGCAGCGCGATCTCGCCCGTCGGGGTGAATTTCAACGCGTTGGACAACAGGTTGAACAGAATCTGCCGCAACCGCACCGGGTCCCCCGCCACCCATCGCGGAACGTCGCCCAGGTCGAGGACGAAGCGCAGGCCGCGATCCTCCGCCTGCCGCCGCCACAGCCGGGCAAGGTCCTCGATGGTGGCGATCAGGTCGGTCGGCACGCATTCCACGGTCAGCCGGCCGGACTCCATCTTGGCCACGTCGAGAATGTCGTCGACCAGCGACCGCATGGTGACGCCGGCGTCATGGATGATGTCCAGCCGGTCCCGCATGTCCGGTGCGAGCCGGTCATCGCGCAGCATGACCTGCGCCATGCCGAGAATGCCGTTCAGCGGGGTACGGATTTCGTGGCTGGTGGTCGCAAGGAAATCCCCCTTCGCCTTCAGCGCCTTTTCGAGCGCGGCGTTGGTGGCGGCAAGGTCGACGTTGGCCATCCGGATCATGTTGCGGCTGCGGCGCAGCGTGAGGACGCCGAAGACCAGCAGCGCGACCAGTACCGCGACCGCCGCCGCGATACTGCCGAACAGGATACGCTGGAACCGGGCGCTTTCCCGCTCGAACGCGACGTTGCGCCGCAATTCCTCCTGCTTCAGCCGGGCGATGCGCAGTTCCTGGTTCTGAAAGTCGAACCGCGCGGACATCAATGCCGTCTTGGTCGAGGTCGTCAGCTGCGTCGCCTGTTCGTTCAGCCGGTCGAGCGCCTCGAGATGCGCCAGCGCCTTGGCGGTTTCCCCGGCCGCGGCATAGACGCCATAGGCATTGCGATGATTGTCGCGGGCCGTGAGCGGCGTGTTGGCAAGATCGATGCCTGCAAAGGCGGTGTCGACCAGATATACCGCACGCCGACGATCGCCGCGATCGATCGCAATGCGCCCGGCAAGCACTTCCAACTGGATCAGCGCCGCCTGGGCATTCGCGCCGCGTGCGATCGCCATACCCCGAACGGCCGCCTGCCAGGCGGAATCCGGTGCATCCAAACCACGATATGCTCGTGCGATGTTTCCATAGATGCGCGCTTCGAACGCAGGATTCCGGATACCGCGGACCAATTCCAGCGCCCGGCGGAAATCCAGCAGGGCGCGATGATACTGCCCCATTTCCGTCAGTACATTCCCGCGATTGTTCAGCAACGACACCAGAAGCAGCGGATCGGCCGCATAGGCATCGATGGCCTGCCCGTAATATCGCAACGCTGCATCAAAATCCGATCCCTGACGATACAGGGCGCCGATACTCAGAAGAGCCAGCGCCTGCCCCCTGGCATCCCCGGTCTTCTGATAGATGCGATAGGACATCTGGTAGTCGTTCAGCGCGGAACTGACATTGCCTTCATCGGACGCGACATCTCCGCGGGTGCGCAGAATATCACCTTCCAATGCGATCGGAGGCTTCAGCCGTTGCACGATGGCGAGCGCTGTTCCGATTTCCCGACGGGCTTCGGCCTTTTGGCCGAGGCGGGCATATGCCTCCGCCTGCAGCCAGATGCTTGCCGCAACCAGCCGCGAATGGCTTCCATCGCGAACGGCGGCGGCTCGTTCCAGCAATTCGCCTTCGCGCAACCCTCGCGTCGGGTCGGCCACGAGACCAGCGCGCGCAGCTTCGAACTTTTCCTCAAGCGCCGGATCCGCCGCCTGCGCCGGGCCCGCCCCCTGCGCCGCTGACGGCACTGGTCCGAGCGCGATCGCAGCGGCTAAGAGAATGAGGGCGGCAAGTCGCGAGATCATGGTCCTTCCATGCACCGATCAGGGTTAATGGCGCGTAAGCCCTATCCGGCCTTCCATTGCCCTTCGTTGCGCCGGAAGGAGAATCGCGGCCCCGCCATCGCCGCGACATGCCGCTCCTCCGACAGGAAGGTCAGGAAGGCGGGGAATTCGATCGGGCGGCTGATCAGGAACCCCTGCACCATGTCGCAACCCATCACCCCCAGCAGCGCGAGCGCCGCGGGCGTCTCCACCCCCTCGGCCGTCACTTCCATGTCGAGGGCGTGGGCCAGGTCGATGGTCGAGCGGACGATTAACGGGTCGCGATTGCTGCTGGTCAGCTGCGTCACGAACAGCTTGTCGATCTTCAGTTCGGACGCCGGCAGGCGTTTCAGATAGGCCAGCGACGACAGTCCCGCGCCATAATCGTCGATGGCGAGCGGCACGCCGATGTCGGCAAAGATTCGCAGATTGGCGATCGCGCTTTCCGGATCGCGGATGACCGCCGTCTCGGTGATCTCGAACCCGATCTTCGCGCCACCGGCCGAAACCAGCGCGCAGGCATCGCGCACGAAGGCGGCGTCCGACAACAGGACCCCGGAGATATTGATGAAGATCGGGATGTCGTGCCCCTGCGCCGCCAACAGCCGCTGATCGGCGATCGCCCGTTCGATGATCCACAAGGTCAGCGGGCCGATCGCCTCGGACCGCTCGGCCGCCTCGATGAACATGCCCGGCAGGATCAACCCGCGCACCGGATGGCGCCAGCGGACCAGCGCCTCCGCGCTGACGACCTGTTGCTGCCGCACCCGCACCTTGGGCTGATATTGCAGGAAGATCTGCCCACTCGCGATCGCCTCTGGCAATTCGCGCATCAACTGGGTCGGGTCGTCGCCGGCCGATGGATTGGCGAGGTCGCGAATCACGTCGCTGCCGATGTCGCGCGCATCGATCAGCGCCTGCTCGGCCGCCTCGACCAGCTGGATGTCATCGGCATCGAGCGTCGGCGCTCCCACACCACCGATTCGCAGCGAAAGGCGATAGGTTTCCCCGTCGAGGTTGAACGGATCGGCCATGATCGAGCGAATCCGCTCGGCGATCGTGACTCCTTCGGCGGACGAATCGCATTCAAACGCGAGTTCCAGTGCCGTCTGCCCCGATGGCATGGCGCGCACCGTCGGCAGCGCCTGCTCCAGGCGCGCCAGCACGTCCTCGATGACCAGCCGGGCGCGCGATACGCCGACACTGCGGCGCAATGCGACGAAATCGTCCAGCTCCGCCAGCAGGATGAAGCTGTAGAGCGGGAGATCGCGCAGGACCGTCGCCACGTCGACCGTCGGCCCGACCGCCGACCCGATTGCGGCGCGACTCGCCGCACAACGCCGGGATCGTGGGCGACTCCTGGTCCCGACAAGCGGGAAATGATCCGATCCGACACGGCGCATGGCCTGCCTTGCCTACGCGCCGAACTGCAAAACTTCGGTTAACGCCGACAATCTGCACTTTACGCGCGATAAGCGCGATTCCGGTTTGGCTTTGGGTTAATTTTCCGTTAATGATTACGAGCGCTTCGGCGTAACTGGGAGAAAGAAAATGCAGGCGTTTTTCGCTCTGTTCCGTGACAATTACGGCGACGATCTGCGTCCGATCTGAACGGAACCGCGCCTGGATCGGGCTGGTCCGCCGGGCCGGTCCAGGCGTTTTCGCTCTCCTGCTTCCCGACCGCTGGATTCCAGCCGGCCATTCTCTACAAATCTGTCGACCTGCGATAGCTGAACTGCCGCGCGCTGCAGGAATCGTTGTTTTGGTGGCCGCCCCCGGATCGCTACCTGCGATCCATAATGACTGACATTTGCACCGATCGCCTGACCCATCTCCAGCGGCTGGAGGCGGAAAGCATCCATATCCTGCGCGAAGTCGTGGCCGAGGCCGAACGCCCGGTCATGCTCTATTCTGTCGGCAAGGATTCGGCGGTGATGCTGCACCTTGCCAAGAAGGCCTTCTATCCCGCGCCGCCGCCCTTTCCGTTGCTGCATGTCGATACGACGTGGAAATTCCGCGCAATGTACGCGCTGCGCGACAAGGCGGCGCGCGATGCCGGCATGGAATTGCTGGTCCATCAGAACCCGGAGGCCAAGGCACGCGGGATCAACCCGTTCGACCACGGCAGCCTGCACACCGACCTGTGGAAGACGGAAGGGCTGAAGCAGGCGCTCGACCATTATGGGTTCGACGCGGCGTTCGGCGGCGCGCGGCGCGACGAGGAGAAGAGCCGGGCGAAGGAGCGTGTCTTCTCGTTCCGTTCGGCCAATCACCGCTGGGACCCCAAGGCGCAGCGGCCCGAACTCTGGCACCTGTACAACGCCCGGAAGGCGAAGGGCGAATCGATCCGCGTCTTTCCGCTGTCCAACTGGACCGAACTCGACATCTGGCAATATATCCTGGCCGAGCGGATCGAGATCGTGCCGCTCTATTTCGCCGCACCGCGCCCGACCGTGGAGCGCGACGGGATGCTGCTGATGGTCGATGACGACCGCTTCCCGCTGGCACCCGGCGAGGTGCCGGTCGACCGGTCGATCCGCTTCCGTACGCTCGGCTGCTATCCGCTGACCGGCGCGGTGGAGAGCGAGGCGGCGACGCTGAGCGACGTGATCCAGGAAATGCTGCTGACCACGACCTCCGAACGGCAGGGCCGCGCGATCGACCGTGACGCCGGATCGGCCAGCATGGAAAAGAAGAAGCAGGAGGGTTATTTCTGATGGCGACCGCCCCCGCCTATACCCCCGACGCGCTGATCGCCGACGACATCGACGCCTATCTGGCACAGCATCAGAACAAGTCGCTGCTGCGCTTCATCACCTGCGG
>CAJYRU010000314.1 GCA_913777295.1 uncultured Sphingomonas sp.
CTCGCCGCGATCGCGGTCGGCATGAACGTCGCCTCGGGCCTGCACCAGCGGCTGCGCGACGTTCCGCAGATCGTACAGGCTGCGCAGGACGCCGGTGTCCAGCTGTTCGACGTGCGCGATCCCCCCGCCCACCTGCCGGTCGGCAACGGAAAGAAGCGTGCCGGCAACCGCCTGCTGACGGTCGGCACCGATTGTTCGGTCGGCAAGATGTATTCGACCCTCGCCCTGCAGCGCACGATGGTCGCGCGCGGGATGAAGGCCGATTTCCGCGCCACCGGACAGACCGGCATCCTGATCGCCGGCTCGGGCGTGCCCGTCGACGCCGTCGTCGCCGACTTCATTTCGGGCGCGATCGAGACGATCACCCCGGCGCGCACCGACGACGGCTGGGACCTGATCGAAGGGCAGGGCTCGTTGTTCCACCCGTCCTTCGCCGGCGTGTCGACCGGCCTGCTCCACGGCGCACAGCCTCGCGCGATCGTCATGTGCCATGACCCGGCACGCGACCATATGCGTGGGCTTCCCCATTATCCCGTCCCCGGCATCGCCGAATGCCTCGCCGCCAACCTGTCGGTCGCGCGCCTCACCAGCCCCGACGTGCAGGCGGTCGGCATCGCGCTCAACACCGTGAAGCTGCCCGAGAACGAGGCCCGCCGCCTGTGCGCCGAAACCGCCGACGCGCACGGCCTGCCCTGCACCGATCCCTATCGCTTCGGCGCGGACCCGATCATCGACTGGATGCAGACATGCTTCGACATCTCGACGTCGCCCATGACCGTTTCGGCCTGAGCACCCCCTTCCGCATCTCGCGGGGGGTCAAGACGGCGGCGGATGTCGTCACGGTGACGCTCACCCAGGGCGACGTCGCCGGCCGGGGCGAGGCGGTCCCCTATGCCCGCTATGGCGAGGGGATCGAGGACACGATCGCCGCGATCCGCGCCGTCGCTCCGGCCTTTGCCGACGGCTTCGGCCGCAAGGACCTCGCCTCCCTCCTTCCGGCAGGCGCGGCGCGCAACGCGGTCGACTGCGCGCTGTGGGATCTTGAAGCAAGGCTCGCCGGCCGGAGCGTCGCCGCGCTGGCCGGCCTGCCCGAACCGGTGGCGCTGCCGTCCGCGATCACCATCGGCCTCGACACCCCCGACGCGATGGCCCGCGCAGCGGCCAAGGTGGCGAGCGTCCCGCTGCTCAAGATCAAGGTCGACCGCAGCGACCCCGCCGCGCAGATCGCCGCCGTCCGCGCCGCCGCGCCCTCGCCCCGCCTGATCGTCGATCCCAATGAAAGCTGGACGATCGACACGTTGCAGGCGCTGAAACCCCACCTCCCCCACTGGCGTGTCGACCTGCTCGAACAACCGCTGCCCGCCGGCGAAGACGGCGCGCTGGCGAAGTTCGACAGCCCGGTGCCCATCGCCGCCGACGAAGCGCTCCACACCGCCGCCGACCTCGATCGGCTGGCCGGACGCTATGACGTGGTCAACATCAAGCTCGACAAGACCGGCGGCCTGACCGAAGCACTCATGCTGGCGAACAGGGCGCGGGAAAAGGGATTCGGGTTGATGGTCGGGTGCATGGTCTGTTCGTCGCTGGGCATCGCGCCGGCCATGCTGCTGGGGGCGCACACCGCGTTCGTCGATCTCGACGGCCCGCTCTGGCTCTCCGAAGACCGCCCCGGCGGTGTCACCGACGATAACGGCATGCTGTCGCCCCCCGCCGCCGGCTTCTGGGGCAATTGATGCGCCGCTGGTTCGCGATTCCCCTATGGCAGCGGGTCGTCGGCGCGCTGTTCCTCGGCGTCGCGATCGGGCTGTTGTGGCCGGAGGCTGCGGCGGCGATCAAGATCATCGGCGACCTGTTCGTGCGGCTCATCAAGATGCTGGTCGTGCCGGTGGTCCTCATCACCATCGCCGCCGGCATCGCGTCGCTGGGCGATCCGCGCCGGCTGGGCGGGATCGGCGGGCGCACGGTCTCGCTGTTCGCCTTCACCACGCTGATCGCGGTATCGGTCGGCATGGGGTTCGGCCTGTTGCTGCAACCGGGTGACGGCATCGCGCTGACCGGCGTCGCGCCGCATGTCCTCGGCCCCCCGGTTACCCCCGCCGACCAGCTGCTCGGCATCGTGCCCGTGAACATCGTCGATGCCTTGGCCAAGGGCGACATGCTCGCCATCATCTTCGTCGCGGTCCTGCTCGGCATCGCCAGCGTCGTGTCGGGTGAGGCGGGCAAGCCGGTCGTGGCACTGCTCCAGGGCCTCTCCGCCGTCCTGCTCCACCTCGTCCGCATCGTGATGGAGGTGACCCCGTTCGGCGTCCTCGCGCTGATCGCCAACGCGGTCGCGGGGAACGGCATGGCGGTGTTCGTCAATGTCGGCTGGCTGGCGCTGTGCGTCATCCTCGGCACGCTGGCGCAGATGGCATTCCACGCCGGGCTGCTGCGCTTCGTCGCGAAGCTCCCGGTCATCCGCTTCTTTCGCGGGATCGTCGACGCGCTGATCGTCGCCTTCTCGACCGCCTCTTCCTCCGCCACACTGCCGGTCGCGCTGCGCGTTAGCCAAGACAATCTCGGCATCGCCCGCCCGATCGCCTCGACCGTCCTGCCCTTGGGCGCCAGCATCGGCAAGGACGGCACCGCCATGTATGTCGGTCTGCTCGGCCAGTTCGCGTTGCAGGCGCTGGGCATCGCGCCCGACGGCTGGATGCTGGGCGTGATGCTCGCGACCGGCGCGCTCGCCGCGTTCGGTACCGCGCCGGTCCCCTCCGCCTCGCTGTTCATGCTCGCGGCGATGCTCGGCGCGGTCGGGGTCGGTGCGGAACAGACGGCATTGGTCGTCGGCCTCGTCCTTCCGTTCGACCGGCTGCTCGACATGACCCGCACCGTCGCCTCGGCTAGCGCCAACCTGACCGTCGCGACGCTGGTCGCGCGTGCCGAAGACGGGCTGGACGAGGGCCGCTATCGGGGCCACACGGCGACATGAACCTGCGCCATATCGAGATTTTCCACGCCGTCTACGTCAACGGATCGGTCAGCGCCGCCGCCCGCGCGCTCAACATCTCGCAGCCCTCCGTGTCCAAGACGCTGCGCCATGCCGAGACGCTGCTCGGCTTCGAACTGTTCCAGCGCACCAACAGCCGCCTGGTCCCGACCGAAGACGCCCACGCCCTGTTCGGTGACGTCGCCGACATTCAGGAACGCGTCCGCGCGCTACGTGAAGCCGGCCGCAACCTGCGCAGCGGCGGCGGCGCGACGCTGCGCATCTCCGCCCTCCCCAGCCTCGCCCTCGGCGCGCTGCCGACCGCCGTCGCCCGCTTCATGGCCAAGCGCCCCGACGTCCGCTTCGACCTGCAAACGGTCCATCACGACGACCTTCTGCGCAAGCTGTACGAGCGCGAGACCGACATCGCCATCGCCGCCGAAGTCCCACGCGGCGCACCGCTCGGCAAGGTGTGGCTCGGCGAAGGCGAACTGGTCGTCCTCTACCGCGACGCCGACCTGCCCGGCGCGGCACAACGCATCGAACTGCCGCAACTTCTCGGCCACCCGTTCATTACCCTCGCCGCCAGCGGCCCGATCGGCCAGTTGTTCGCGCAGGAACTCGAACGGCTCGGCATCGAATTGCAGGAAGTGGCCTCGGCCCGCACCTTCTACATCGCCGCCGCGCTGGTTCGCGCCGGCGTGGGATTGAGCATCGTCGACAATTTCACCGCCGAAGCCTCGCTCGCCGACGGACTCGCGATGCGCCCGCTCAAGCCTTCGCTGACCTTCGATGTCCACGCCATGCACCTGCTCGACCGCCCGCCCAGCGCGCTGGCCAGCGAATTCCTCGGCGTCCTGCGCGAAGTGATCGAAGCGCCGTAAGGCGTCCCGCTTCTTCCCACCCCGGCCACAAACGTCACCCCAGCGCAGGCTGGGGTCTCCCGGTAATGGAGCGCGCGCCTCGCCGCAGGAGGCCTCAGCCTTCGCTGGGGCGACGCGAGCTTTCCTACAAACCCCTACCCCGCTACCTTGGCGATAGCTATTTCTCACTGCCGCAACCCGCCCGACGCAAAGCGCCACACGAAAACGCGGCAAGTGTGAACTTCGTGAACTTTGAAACCGCCCCTACCCGCTAACCCACTGATCCGGCATCGAAAGCAGCAATCACCGCATCCCCGGTCGCCGGCCGCAACGCAAAAATCCCGCTGTCGAAATGCCGGGTCGGATGCACCCGGTTGGTCAGCAGCGTCCACGCCACCCCGCGCTCGAAATCGACCCACAGCCCCGTCCCGGTAAAGCCGGTATGCCCGATGGTCCCCGCCGAACATGCCTGCCCCCCGGACCAGCCCGGAAAGCGGATTTCCCACCCCGCCGTGCGATGCCCCTCGACCGGCGTCCGGATCGCCGCCAGCATCGCCGCCGACGCACCCGTCCCGTCGAGCAGCCCAGCGGCGAAATCCAGCACGCCATCGACCGTCCCGAACAGCCCGGCATGACCGGTCCGCCCACCCATCGCCGAGCAATTCTCGTCATGTACCTCGCCGACCAGCACCCGGCCGCGCCACTGGCAATGCTCGGTCGCGACCGCCGGCCCCGGCGGCGGGCCCCAGCTCAACCCCGGCCCCAATGGCAGCGCATCCAGCCCGGCGCCGATGATCCGCTCGACCGCGATCCCCAGCAGGATGAAGTTGATGTCCGAATAAACCGGCGGCCCGTGCTTCCACTCGCGCTGCAACACGAACGCCCGCAGCCGCGCCGGATCGTCGCCATAGGTATAGATTGGCTCGACCGCTGGCAGGAAGGTGCGATGGACCAGGCAGTCACGAAACGTCAGCCGCCGCTCCGCCGCACCGGCGACGTCATATTGGCGCAAGTCCGGGATCGCATCGGCCAACGGCTGATCGAGATCGATCCGCCCTTCGTCAGCCAGTTGCAGCACGAACCGCGTCGTCGCGATCACCTTGCTGACCGACGCCAGATCGAACCAGTGGTCGCGGGTCAGCGGCACCTCGACCGGCACACGCTGCGCCAGCCCCGCCACCCGCACCTCGCGCCGGCCATCGGCGGTTATGATCCCAAGGGTCGCCCCCGGTATCCGCCCCTCCGCAACGTACCGCGCGGCTCCGCTGAACGCCTGGTCGATCATGCGTCCTCCTCCCGCGCCCGGATTTTCGACAGTGCCGGCAGCAACGGGATCGCGGCAAGGCTGACCGCCCCCGACAACAGGAAGAACCCGTCATAGCCGATTACGCCGACCATCGACCCGCCCGCGCCCGCCAGCATCCGCGGCAACAGAAACGCAAAGCCGGTCAGGAACGCATATTGCGCGCCGGGATAGCGCGGGTTCACCAGCAGCGAGAGATAGACGACGAACACCGCGCCCGCGAACCCGTTGCCGAACTGGTCCAGCGCCGTCGCGACATACAGCGTCACCTCACTGACCGGCTGATGCGCCAGCCACACGAACCCGAAATTGCCGATCGCAGCGACCACCGCACCCACTGCCAATGCCCACAGCATCGGCCGCCGGGTGACCATCCATCCGCCCAGACCCACGCCGACCATGCTCGCCGCCAGCGCGACCACGCCGTCCGCCCGCCCGATCTGGCTGAGCGTATAGCCCAGCCCCTTTATCATCGGCTTGGACAGGTTCAGCGCCAGCACGTCGCCCATGCGGTACAGCGAGACGAAGACCATCAGCAGGATCGCGGCATACTGAAACCGCCAGAAGAAATCGACATACGGCCCGATCGCGGTCGAGGTGCGGATCGGTGCGGTCGGCGGTGCCTTCCGGATCCATGGCAGCGCGGCGGCCATGGCGATGAACGGCACCATGCACAGCCCCAGTACCCAGGGCGTGACGTTGCTCTTCGCATCGATGCCGATCGCGGCGGCGGCGCTCAACAGGACATAGCCAACCCCCGCCGTCACCGCACAGGCAACGGCGAGGATCACCGCTCCCCCACCGATCCCGGTCAGCAGCGCGACCATCCGCCCGCCGCCCAGCCCTGCCTCCGGCCGCATCGCAGCAAGGATCGGGAACGGCAGGAACGCCGCGACCGCGACCAGCAGATACGCGATCGCCCAGCCGCCGTTATCGGCCAGCAGCAACGCCCCGCTCCCTGCCGCGACCATCGCGGTGCGGTATCCCCACAGGTTGGCGGCGACGATCGGCCCCTGCTGGTCCTGCGTCGGGAACAGCTCGATCCGCCACGCATCCGCCGCGACTTCGAGAGTGGTGGTCCAGAAGGCCAGCAGCACCGCGAACAATGCGGTCACCGGCAGCGACGCATCGTCCGCCGTCCACGCCATCGCCCCCATCGCGGTGACGATGCCCAGCTGCGCCAGCATGATCCAGCCGCGCCTTTTGCCCCAGAAGCGGCTGAACCCCGGCACGTCATATCGGTCGAGCAGCGGTGCCCACACGAACTTCAGCGTCGGCAGCAGTTGCACCCACGCGAAGAAGCCCAGCACCGTCAGCGCGACCCCATGCGCCTGCAGCCGCAGCGCCAGTACCGTCGAGAACATGTAGAAGGGCAACCCGGCGGCAAAGCCCAGCAGGCCATAGAGCAGCATCGCGCTGCGCCCCGGATGCGGGGCGGCAGCGGCGGGCGGGGCCGCAGCGGCGGCGGCAGATGCGGTCATGGCTACTCCGGACACGGGCAAAGCATGAACCTCAAACGATCCGCCGCGCACGTCAACCGGGCCATTGCCGCCGGTTATACCCCGCGATGCTTTTTGGGTCAGGCGCGCTCCAATCCCCATTGGTCGTAGCGATAGTGTCGGCCGCCCAGCGCAAAATGCTGTCCGTCGATCCGCTCAACCTCGCCCCCGCCGGCGCCTTCGGCCATCCACGCCGGGATGGCGATGCGGTCGATCGTCCCACCGAACGCGCCCGTCAGCGGCGTGGGCAGATCGATCAGCAGGTCGCGCGCGCCCAGCCGAGTGGCGACCGCATCGCCCTTGCCGAACGCATCCAATGTCTTGAAGCGCTTCGTCAGGTCGAGCGCCACCTGCTCCGCCGTCTGCGCGTCGCCCGCCGTCCCGCCATTGCGCTCGCGCCGGTGGTTCTGCCAGTCGCCGCCCAGCCGGTCGGCCAGATCGTCCAGCACCACCGGATGCAGCGCGCGTTCGACCAGCAGCCGGTTGTCGCGCGGGATGACGATCTCGGGCTTCCCCTCCAGCAACCGCAACGTCGCCTCGATCGGCAGCATGTCGGGATAGGGCACGACCCGCTTCGTGCCCCCCAGCCCGTGCAGCGCGCGCCCACATAACAGCGGCGTCAGGTCGCGGTTCCCCGGGCGCAGCACGACGACCCGCGCCTGCGCGAACGCGGCCCGCTCGCGGTCGGCGTGTCGGTGCAACCGCCCGACCCGCTGCAACAGCACGTCGACGGGCGCCAGGTCGGTGATGAGCAGGTCGGCATCGATGTCGAGCGACTGTTCCAGTGTCTGCGTGCCCACCAGCACCCGCCCGCCGCCGCCGCGCCCCTTACCGAACGCCGCCGTCACCGCATCGTCCAGCTTCTTGCGATCCTCGGCCGCGAACCGGCCATGATGCACGGTCGCCACCTGTCCGACCTTGAACGCCAGGTCTTCAGCCATGTCGGCCACCGCCTGCGCCACGGCGACCGCGCCGGGCACGCTGTTGCGCACCACCAGCACCGCCGCCCCGGCGCGCGCGGCCGCCACCGCCCGTGTCGCGATCGCCACCGCGTCCTCGAGGATCGGCGCGACCTCGACTGTCACGCGCTTGTCGCGCCCAGCCGCCCCTTCCGCCGCCTGCAGCGTCACCCCGCGCCCCGACAGCGCCGGGTAGGGCACGGCTTCGGCCTCGGCCGGCGACGGGCAGGGTTGCCGCAACAGCTTCGCCCGCGCCGCCGCGCCCAGCGTCGCCGACAGCAGCAACGCCTGTCTTCCAACATCGCGTCACGGCAACGACAGCCCCGCCGGTGCGCCTACGGACGAAGCATCCGCAGGCCATCAGCCCGCTAGAACGAACCAGCCCGAATGTTCACCGGCAGCCGGGAACCGTAACGAAGACCATGACCCGACCGGCAGGCTGCAGTGGCTTACCAATCGGCACTTACTCCCCTAAAACGTCACCCATTCCGTGCCGCCCGGGAACATCACATCCTCGACCTTGTCGCCAATCTTGGTGATTGCCAGCAACAGCGCAACGACCACGATCAGGTCGAACGCGATCACCGCGCCCCACATGAAGGCGGGATGGAACGGGCCGATCCGATCGTATCCGTCCTTCGTCACCCGCGGGCGGTCGCTGAATGCCGCGGCCTTCATCGGGCAAGCGCCGCCTGCGCCGCCGCCAGCCGGGCGATCGGCACGCGATACGGACTGGCCGAGACGTAATCGAGCCCGACTTTTTCACAGAAGGCGATCGACGCCGGATCGCCGCCATGTTCGCCGCAGATGCCGAGTTT
>CAJYRU010000315.1 GCA_913777295.1 uncultured Sphingomonas sp.
AGATGGAGATACTGACCGAACTCGATGACGATAGCGGTGGCGAAGGCGAACGTGGCGGCGAGCGGCACGCCCAGCCGGGTGATCGTCCGCAGTCCAGTGTAGACCAGCACCACCGCCAGCGCATCGCCGACATAGGGCCGCACGATCGCGTCGCGGACGAACAGCGCGATCAGGACTTCCGTCACCAGCAAGGCGAGCGTCAGCGTGGCATAGCCCCTGTCGAACCGCATCCTGTTCCTCCCCGAACCCTGCCGCGCCATGGCGTGCGACGGGCCGCGATGCAACCGCTTGCCCCGGCATGGCCCTACGCCCTAAAGACCCGCGATGACCGTGAACGTCGATATGGGGACGGACCCGGCGGGCAAGACCGTTCCCCTTGATCTCGAAGAATTATTGGCCACCCGGCTGCTGGTGCAGGGCAATTCCGGCTCGGGAAAGTCGCATCTGCTGCGCCGTTTGCTTGAGCGCAGCGCCGGCCACGTGCAGCAGGTGGTGATCGATCCCGAAGGCGATTTCGTGACGCTGGCCGGCGCTTACGGCCATGTCGTGATCGAGGCCGCCGACCATAGCGAGCGCGAGGTCGCCAAGTTCGCCACCCGCGCTCGCGAACATCGCGCGTCGGTGGTGCTGAGCCTCGAAGGGCTGGAGGCCGAGGGGCAGATGAAATGCGCCGCCGCGTTCCTGAACGCGCTGTTCGATGCGCCGCGCGAGCATTGGTATCCGGCACTGGTCGTCGTCGACGAAGCGCAGCTGTTCGCACCGGCGGGCGGGGGCGAGGTGGTCGAGGAGGTGCGCCGGGCGTCGCTGTCGGCGATGACCAACCTGATGTGTCGCGGGCGCAAGCGCGGGCTTGCCGGCGTGATCGCGACGCAGCGGCTGGCGAAGCTCGCCAAGAACGTCGCGGCGGAGGCGTCCAACTTCCTGATGGGGCGGACCTTCCTGGACATCGACATGGCGCGCGCCGCCGATCTGCTGGGGATGGAACGGCGACAGGCGGAGGCGATCCGCGACCTGCAGCGCGGGCATTTCCTCGCGCTGGGGCCGGCGGTGTCGCGGCGGCCGCTGTCGATCAAGATCGGTCCGGTGCAGACCTCGGCGCGTAGCGGTAGTCCCAAGCTGACCCCACTGCCGACCGCGCCGGTCGCCGACATCAAGGACCTGTTGCTAGCCCCGGTCGAAGCGATGCTACCGCTCGGCCCGCCGATCCGCCATGTCGCGCCGCCCGAGGCGGTGGAGGCGGCGATCGCCGCGCCGCCCCGGCCGAGCGTCGCGCCTGACCTGCCCGAACGGTCGGCGGACGAAACCGATACGATCGTCGCCGATGTGCTGCGCGCGCTGGTGGAGGATGAAGGCGAGCAACAGCGCGCGGCGGCGGTGCTGTATCAGGATTTTGACGTGCGCTGTCGCATGGTCGGGCTGGCGCGCCCGCCGCTCGACCTGCCGGCCTTTACCCGGCGGCTCGCCTGTGCGCGGGCCGGAATCTACGATGCGCCGGACGATGAATGGGCGCAGGCGCTGGCGATCGCCGACGTGCTGCCCGACGATATGCTGGGCGCCTTCATGCTGATCGCACGCGCGGCACGCGAGGGGCGGCCCTGTCCCAGCGATGCGGCAATCGCGCGGACCTATGGCACCAGCTCGCTGGGGCGCGTGAAGCGGATGCTGGCCTATATCGAGGGGCGCGACCTGTTGGTGTGCCGGATCGATCTGGCGGGGAAGCGGTCGATCGCGCTGCCGCATCTGGGGTGGACGACCGAGGCAGCGGAGGCGGCCTGACGATCCTCCCCGTGCCGGGGAGGAGTTTAGTGCCGCCCGTACCGGTCCATCAGCAGCCGCCATGCCGCGCGCAGGCCATAGGCCTCGCCGCCCTTTGCCCGGCCTGGCTTGGCAGCGGCGCGCCACGCAAAGGTGTCGAGATGCGCCCATACGGTGCCCGGCGTCACGAACCGGCGCAGGAACAGTGCGGCGGTGACCGCGCCGGCCATGCCGCCCTCCGGCGCATTGACCATGTCGGCGATGTCCGATTTCAGCAGGTCGTCATAGCCGTCCCATAGCGGCATCCGCCACAGCGGGTCGCCCTCCGCCGCGCCGGCGGCTAGCAGGTCAACGGCGAGCGCTTCGTCGTTCACGAAGGTCGCGGGCAGGTCCGGGCCGAGCGCGACGCGGGCAGCGCCGGTCAGCGTGGCGAAATCGATAAGCAGCTCCGGCGCTTCCTCGCACGCGCGGGTCAATGCGTCACCCAGGATCAGGCGGCCTTCGGCATCGGTATTGGTATTCTCGACCGTCAGTCCCTTGCGGCTGTTCAGCACATCACCGGGGCGGAAGGCGTCGCCCGACACGCTGTTCTCGACCGCCGGGATCAGCAGGTGGAGCCGGACCGGCAGGTGGGTTTCCATCACCAGCCCGGCCAGCGCCAGCGCGTGCGCCGCGCCGCCCATGTCCTTCTTCATCAGCCGCATTCCCGCCGAAGGCTTGATGTCGAGGCCACCGCTGTCGAAGCACACGCCCTTGCCGACCAGCGCGACCTTCGGGTGCGCGGGATTGCCCCAGCTGAGTTCGATCAGGCGCGGTTCGCGGCCCTTCGCGGCAGCCTTTCCGACGGCATGGATCATCGGATAGCCGGTTTCGAGATCGCGGCCGGCGGTGACGGTGACCGTCGCGCCATGCGCCTCGGCCAGCGCCTTTGCCTCGATGGCGAGTTCCGCGGGGCCGAGATCGGCGGCAGCGGTGTTGACGAGGTCGCGGACACGGGCGGTGGCAGCGGCCTGGCGCAGCGCTTCGTCGATCTGCGCGGGGTCACGCGACAGGAGGATGCGCGGAGCGTCGTCCTCCGGCTTGCGGTAGCGGGTGAAGCGATATTGCGCGGTGGCCCAGCCGAGCTTCGCCGCACCGGGCGTGCCGCTGGCGAGGCGGTAGTTGCCGGGTGGAAGCTGGGCGGGGAGGTGGGCGAGGCACCAAGGCGTCAGCGTCGTGGTGTCGGCGACGATGGTGACGACCGACCAGTCGTCGGGCTGTTCGCCGGGCAGGGTGGCGGTCTTGCCGGGCTTTGCGGTCAGGCGCTGCGCGGTGACGGCAGCACGGATGCGTAGCGGTTGCTGGGTCAGCCATGCGTCGAAGCCCGCCGGGTCGATCAGGTGGATGGTGTGGGCGTCCTGCCCCCGGTCGGCGGTGATCGTCGGTGTCATGGGCTGGATGTAGGGCCGAGCCATGTATTCGCGCAATCCTCGCCGGCACGGGGAGGGGGACCAGCCGAAGGCTGGTGGAGGGGGATCGCAGCGCAACGCACCCGTGTTGGAGGAGGACACCCCCCTCCACCATGCTGCGCATGGTCCCCCTCCCCGCGCAGCGGGGAGGAGCCTTCAGGCTACCGGAACGCCGTACAGGTCGTGTTCGTCGGCGTCCTCGATCTCGACCTTCACGATGTCGCCCTGGGCCAAGTGACCGGCGTCGCGCAGGAACACTTCGCCATCAATGCCGGGGGCATCGGCGGAACTGCGGCCGGTGGCACCGCCTTCGTCGCCGACTTCGTCGATGATGACGTCGATCGTCCGGCCGATCTTGGCGGCGAGCTTTGCCGCGGAGATCGCGGCGGTCTTTTCCATGATCCGCGCGTAGCGCTCTTCCTTCACCGCCTCCGGCACCGGATCGGGCAGCGCGTTGGCGGCGGCACCCTCCACCGGCTCGAAGCGGAACGCGCCGACGCGGTCGAGCTGCGCGTCGTCCAGCCAGTCGAGCAGATACTGGAAATCCGCTTCCGTCTCACCCGGGAAGCCGACCACGAAGGAAGAGTGGATCGCGATGTCGGGACAGATTTCACGCCAGCCGCGCAGGCGTTCCAGCACCTTGGCATCGTTGGCCGGACGCTTCATCGCCTTCAGCACATTGGGCGATGCGTGCTGGAATGGAATGTCGAGATAGGGCAGCACTAGCCCTTCGGCCATCAGCGGAATGACGCTGTCGACATGGGGGTAGGGATAGACATAGTGCAGTCGCACCCAGGGCGCGATCCGGCCCAGTTCGCGGGCCAGGTCGGTCATGTGCGGCACGACTTCGCGCCCCTTCCATGCGCGCGGTTCGCGGCGGATGTCGATGCCGTAGGCGGAGGTGTCCTGGCTGATGACCAGCAGTTCCTTCGTACCCGCCGCGACCAGCTTTTCCGCCTCGCGCAGGATCGCGTCGGGCCGGCGGCTGACCAGGTCGCCGCGGATCGACGGGATGATGCAGAAGGAACAGCGGTGGTTGCAGCCCTCCGAAATCTTCAGATAGCTGTAGTGGCGCGGCGTCAGCTTCAGCCCGCTTTCGGGCACCAGGTCGACGAAGGGCGAGGGGATCGGCGGCGCGGCCTCGTGCACCGCTTCCACCACCTGCTCATATTGATGCGCACCGGTGACGGCGAGGACCTGGGGAAAGCGGGCGCGGATCGTCTCCGCTTCCTGTCCCATGCAGCCGGTGACGATCACGCGGCCATTCTCCGCAATCGCCTCGCCGATCGCCTCCAGCGACTCTTCCTTGGCGGAATCGAGGAAGCCGCAGGTATTGACCAGCACGACGTCCGCCCCGGCATAGTCGGGCGACATCTGATAGCCGTCGCTGCGCAGCTTGGTCAGGATGCGTTCGCTGTCGACCAGGTTCTTGGGACAGCCGAGCGAAACCATCCCGACACGGGGGGGCGAGGGAAGACGAGTTGCCATGATCGGCCGGCTATATAGCGATTTCGCGGCAAAACGATAGGGGCGTGCGGTGCCGACCCTTATCGCGTCACGACTTCGACGATCATGTCCCCGCTTTGCAGGGCCTGCACTTCGGGGCTGTCGAAGCGGAGCTTGCCGTCGCCGCGATAGACGCGCAGCCCCAGCCCGGTGGTGATCGCCGACAGCGGCTTGCCCACCTCGTGCGGGGCGACCGGTCGTTCGGCCAGCGCCACCGGCCCACCGATCGAGGCGAGGTCGAGCAGATAGTCGGCGATATGCGGCCCCTTGCACGATCCGGCGAGCAGCAGCCCTGCGAAGCTGACCGGGTTGATGACCGTCGTAGCCCCGGCGGCGCGGGCGGGAAATTCATTGTCTTCCGCCTTCACGATCACGCTGATCGTCAGGGCGGGAGCCAGATGGCGGGCGGTCAGCGTCACCAGGATCGACGTGTCGTCCCGCCCGGTCGCGACGATCAGTGCGCGCGCCTTTGCAACGCAGACATCGTTCAAGGTGGCGTCGCGCGTGGCATCGGCCTGCAGCACGATGCAGCCCAGCTTCTGCGCGGCGTCGATATTGGCGGCGACCGGATCGATCACGACGATGCGCCGGGCATCCTCGCCCCGCGCGATCAGTTCGCCGATCGCCTCCGACCCCGTCTTGCCGAACCCGGCAACGACGATGTGGCCGGTCAGTTTTTCCTGCAACAGTGCCATGCGCCAACGCTCCCAGCTGCGTCGAAGGACGAATTGATAGGTCGTGCCGATGAACAGCAGGACGACGAACACCCGGATCGGCGACACGATCAACGCATCGAACAGTCGCGCGCGTTCGGTGACGGGCGCGATGTCGCCATAGCCGGTGGTCGTGATCGAGATCATCGTGAAATAGATGACGTCGATGAAGCTGACCGCGCCGTCATAATTGTCGCGCAGCCCTTCGCGGTCGAACCAGTGGACGCCGATCGCGATGCCGACCAGCCCCAGTACCGCTGTGACCCGCCACAGGATCGATGCCCAGACCGGCAGCGACGACGACTGGCGCAGGATCGCGCGGCGGCTGGACGCCTTCACCGGCGCGGCAGGCGGGTCAGCGGATCGATCGGCGTCCGACCCGAGCGCATTTCGAAATGCACCAGCGGCCGATCGGCATAGCCCGAATCGCCCGACAGCGCGATCTTCTGCCCCTTCTTCACCGCCTGGCCCCGCTGAACCAGCAACTGGCTGGCATGGCCATAGACGGTGGTAAGGCCGCCGCCGTGGCGGACGATGACCACGCCGCCCAGTCCGGGCACGCCGGTCCCGACATAGGCGACGGTGCCGTCTGCCGCCGCGCCGATCGGCGTGTCTATCGGCACGGCGATCTTGATGCCGTCATTGCGCTCCCCGCTCGCGCCCGCGCCGAAGCGTTTGTAGAGGCGCCCGTCGACCGGCCAGGCAAAGGCACCGGGCGCGGTCGTCGGCGCGGCGATGGCGGCGGTGGAGGGCAGGACGCGCCGGGGCGACGTGACCGCCACGGCGGGCTTTTCGTTCGGACGGATCGCCGGTTCGCCGCCGGTCAGGATGTCGTCGATGTCGAGCCGGAAGGCGGCGGCGCGTTCGGCGGCGGACCGGGGCATTGCGTCCCCGGGGATCAGGATCCGCTGTCCGGTGCGCAGGATATAGGGTTCGCTGAAACCATTGGCGGAAACGATCCGCGACCAGTCGACGCCGTACGCGCGGGCGATCGCGATCCCCGTCTCGCCCTCATGCACCGTGTGATAGCGTCCACCGGGAATGGTCAGCCGTTGCCCGGTTCGGATCGTGAAGGGGGCGGGCAGGGCATTGGCGCGGGCGATCGCCTCCGATCCGGCGCCGGTCGCATTGGCAACGCCGCGCAGCGTATCGCCGGGCCGCACGACATAGACGCTTTCGGCGATGGTCCGGGCATTGGCATTGACCCGCCGCGCTTCCCATGCCGGTGGGGCCGACGGAAGCGCGGTCACGCCATCGCCCTGCGGCCGGGTCGCGGGCGGGGTGTCCGGAGCGGCGACCGGCGCGGCCTGTGGCGGAGCGGGGGCGAGATCGTAGCCGGGCGAGGCGGGAATGCACCCGCTTGCCGCGCCCATGGCGATCAACGCCGCCGCGCCCCGCGTTCCGAACCTCATTGCTGCCCCCTTGCCTGCCATCCCGCCCGCGACCTTAACCATCGCGACGCTTGCGGGAAAGGCGTCAGCCGTTCGGCGTCAGCACGTCCTGCCCGACATAGCGGCGCAATACGTCGGGCACGACGACCGATCCGTCGGCCTGCTGGTAATTCTCCAGCACCGCGACCAATGTGCGGCCGACCGCCAGCCCCGATCCATTTAGGGTGTGGACGAAGCGCGTCGCCTTCTCCCCCTCCGGCCGATAGCGGGCGTTCATCCGGCGGGCCTGGAAATCGGTGCAGGTCGAGCAGCTCGAAATCTCGCGATAGCGCTGCTGGCCGGGCAACCATACTTCGAGGTCGTAGGTCCGCGCCGCCGAGAAGCCCATGTCGCCGGTGCACAGCTTCATGCGGCGGAACGGCAGGACGAGGCGATTGAGGATGTCCTCCGCCGCCTGGGTCATGCGCTCATGTTCGGCATCCGACTTATCGGGCGTCGTGATCGACACCATTTCGGCCTTCTCGAACTGGTGCTGGCGGATAAATCCGCGCGTATCGCGCCCGGCGGCACCGGCTTCGGAACGAAAGCACATGGTCAGCGCGGTGAAGCGCAGCGGCAGCTCGCGCTCGGCCAGGATTTCACCCGCGACGATGTTGGTCAGCGACACTTCGGCGGTCGGGATCAGCCAGTGATCGCCGGTCGTGCGGAACAGGTCTTCGGCGAACTTGGGCAACTGGCCCGTGCCGAACAATGCCTCGTCCCGCACCAGCACCGGGGGCACGACTTCCTCATAGCCATGTATGCCGGTCAGCGTGTCGAGCATGAACTGGCCGAGCGCGCGGTGCAGCTTGGCAGCGGCGCCCCGGACCAACGTGAAGCGCGCGCCCGACAGCTTGACCCCCGTTTCGAAGTCAAGCCCGATGGCCGGGCCGATCGCGTCATGCTCTGCGGGTTCGAAGGCGAAGGCGGTGGGATCGCCGACCGTCTTCTCCGCGACGTTGTCGTCCTCGTCCGCGCCCACCGGCACATCGGCCAGCGGCAGGTTGGGGATCGACGCCAGCGTCGTGGTCAGTTCCCTGCCCAGCGCGGCTTCCTCTGCCTCGATTGCGGGCATCCGTTCCTTGATCGCGGCGACTTCCGCCATCAGCGCCGTGGCGGTCGCTTCGTCGCGGCTTGCCTTGGCCGCGCCGATCGCCTTCGATGCTTCGTTCCGGCGGGCCTGTGCCACCTGCACTTCGGTCAGCAGCGCGCGGCGGCGCTCGTCCAGCGCCACGATCTCGGTCGATCGCGGGTCTAGCCCGCGGCGGGCAAGGGCGGCGTCGAAGGCGGCGGGATCGTCGCGGATCAGGCGGATGTCGTGCATTGCCGGGCTATGGCGAGGCACGCGAGGCCATGCAAGCCCGCAACCGCCGCTCCCGCTGGCGCGTTCATCCGCCCACACACCTTCAAGGAGATGGACGATGCGCATTCCCCACGACGCCTGCATATTGGTTGCCGATGGTCGCAAGATGCTGTTCTTCCGCAACGAAGGCGACGCGGATGCCCCCAACCTGATCGTCGAGGACCAGAAGCTGCAGGCGAACCCGGCCGACCGCCATCAGAAGACCGATGCCGCAGGCCAGGCGTCGTCCACCACCGGCGGGACGATGGGCGAAACCGATTTCCACCAGCAGGCCGAGGACCGGTTCGCGGCGGAAGCGGCGGAGCTGCTGCGCAAGCGCGCGCTGGCCAATGATTTCGAATCGCTCATCATCGTCGCCCCGCCCAAGACGCTGGGCGAGATGCGGAAGCATTACCACAAGGCGGTCAGCGACAAGCTGGCCGGGGAACTGGACAAGGACCTGACCGGCCATCCGGTCGACCAGATCGAAAAGCTGCTCGCCAACGCCTGACGGGTAAGCGCCTGAACGAAAACGGGCCGCGTGGGGGTTCCACGCGGCCCGTTTTGCGGTCCGGTCGCTGCAATCAGGCGGCGTTGCTGCTTGCCTTGCGCGCAAACCGCTTGCGCACGACCAGTGCGGCGGCCGCGCCGCCAAACAGCAGGAGCATCGGCGGGGCCGGCACCGGGGTCGGCGGGCCGGGCGGCGTGTCGCCGTTCGACGAGGACGAAGTGGACGACGACGAAGCGGACGATGTCGAGGCACTGGTCGAGGCCGACGACGCAGACGAGGTGCTGGTCGATACGTTCCCGCTGGACGAGGTCGAGGTCGACGTCGAGACATTGCCGCTCGACGAGGTCGAGGTGGAGACGTTGCCGCTGGACGAGGTGGAGGTCGATACGTTCCCGCTCGACGAGGACGAGACGTTACCGCTCGACGAGCTGGACACGTTGCCGCTGCTGCCGCCCGATGCGGACGAAGTGCTGCTGGTGCTGGATACGCCGCCGGTGCTGGTCGACGATCCGCCAGCCGAGGTGGAGGTCGATCCGCTGGTGCTGGAGGTCGACGATACGACGATGCCGCTCGACCCGCCCGATCCGCTACCGCCGCCGAAGAAGCCGCCTGCGAAGAATCCGCCGCCGATCCCGCCGCCGCCGGTGCCGCCGACCAGGACCGGGCCGGGGCCGAAGCCGCCGCCCGACAGCTGCGGCATGTCGGCGCCGACAAACGCGGGGGGCAGCGGTACCGGGTCGGCCTGGCTGGCGACCGTCACCACCGTCGGTGCGCACACCGTCTTGGTGCGGGTGACGATGCGTTTGACGATTCGCTTCGGCGCGGGGCGGGCGGCAACCCGCTTCGTTATGGCGCGCTTGGTGATCGCGCGCTTCGTGATTTCACGGTTGTGCGATGATTCGGCCACGTGGACGGCACCGCCGCCGATGACGGCGCCACCGCAGGCACATGCGCACAGTTTCGCCAATGCCATCTTTACCGACATGCCGCACCACTCTTCCCAAAAGACCCCGACCGCGTATCCGAAGATTCCGCGTCGAAGCGTCCTGCATCACCAAGGCGAAAGAAACCGTAAAGGTCACGCCGCCATGACTTTAATAGCGGGGTCTTATTTCTGAAACGGCTTCGGCGCCAGCACTTCGGTACGGTTAACGTGCCGTAAAGGGACGCGCACCGATAATCGAGCAGACAGGAACCTGCCGCGCGTGCGGCGGACGGACCGTCCCGTGTTCCGCGGCGCTTGTGGAGCCGTCCCCCGCTCGATATAGGCGCGCGGAAGAAGAGAGGGCGACCCCGCGGGCTTCGTGAAGGGACGCCCCCGGGTGGAGACATGGGGATGGCCACGGTTTTGAGCGACACGAAACAACCTCTCGACATGCCGCCGCCGCCGGCGAACGACGATGGCACCGGCTATCGTCCCCAGGCGGACGAGCCGTTCATGAACCCGCGGCAGCAGGCATATTTCCGGGCCAAGCTGCTGGCATGGAAGGATGCGATCCATCGCGAGGCGCAGGATACGCTGTCGCATTTGCAGAACGAATCGCTGCGCGAAGCCGATCTGACCGATCGTGCGTCGAGCGAGACCGACTTCTCGATCGAGCTGCGCACTCGCGATCGTCAGCGCAAGTTGATTGCCAAGATCGAGGCGGCGCTGCGCCGGATCGATGACGGCGAATATGGCTATTGCGAAGTGACCGGCGAGCCGATCGCGCTGGGTCGGCTGGAAGCGCGCCCGATCGCGACGATGACCGTGGAGGCACAAAGCCGCCACGAACGGCAGGAAAAGGTGTCGCGCGAGGATTGACGGCAGCATCGCGCGCGGTCGGGGCGCGGGGTCGCATCGACCCCGCGCGAAGATCGGGTCAGAGCGCCGTCATCTCCTGCTTCACCATCAGCTTGCGCTTCTTGAGCGACGACAGCAGCGACTGATCGGGCGAAGGCCGCTGCGTTTCGGCGGCGATCTGTCGATCGAGCGTCGCATGTTTCGCTTCGAGGGCGTTGAGGTGGGCAGACTGCATCGTTGCATCCTCCTGCTTGGCTGTTGGGGGAATGAATAGAACACAGACATCGGCGATTGTCGCCATGGTCCTGCGATCATTTTCGATACGTCGTGCGAAAATGACCGACGGGCCGTTGCCAGCGACCGGGCGTCAGGCGAGAGTGGTGGGCCATGGACGATTCGGACCTTGAACAGCGCCTGGGGCTGCTGCGCATCGAGCATCGCGATCTGGACGATGCCATCGCCGCGCTCGGCATGGCATCGCAGGTCGACCAGTTGCAGATCGCCCGGCTGAAGCGGCGCAAGCTGCGCCTGCGCGACGAGATCGCCGCGATCGAGGACCAGTTGATCCCCGACATCATCGCCTGACGCGCGAAAAGCGTCGCGTTCAGGGACGCTTCGGGTGCATCGCGCGCTTGTCGTCTCGCCGACTGGCATGGCATCGAGGGGGGCATGGAAGCATCCGGAACCGGGGCGGACGTTCATCGCCGACTGATTGATTCGCTGTACGTCGAGGCCATGTTGCTGGCCGACGAGGCGCGATCCTATTTCAACGATGCCGGGCAGGAGGAACGCGCGCTGCTCGATCCGATGACGCGGGTCGTGCTGTCGTGCGAATCGCTGAAGATCACGACCCGGCTGATGCACGTCATCGCATGGTTGCTGACGCAGCGGGCGATCGATGCCGGCGAGATCGCCGCCGATCTGGGCGACGATCCGCTCCGGGCGCTGGCGACCTCGCCGGTTACCGAAGAGGCCGTGCTGGCGACGATGCCGCGGACGACGCAGACGTTGATCCGCGCCAGCATCGACCTGTATCGCAGGGCCGAACGGATCGAGCGGTCGAAGGCCAGTCCGCCGGCGGCAAGTCCCGCGCGGGCGATGTTCGAACGGCTGGCGATGCAGTTGTAGCGCCAGCCGTTACGCCGACAGGCGCTGGCGGGCGGCGTCATATTCCCCGGCCATCCGCGCGATGCGGTCCGCAGCCGGGACCACGGCATCGACCGCGCCGATTCCCTGGCCCGCGCCCCAGATGTCCTTCCACGCCTTCGCACCCGAACCGAAATTCATCGCGGACGCATCGCTGTCGGGCAGCGCATCCGGGTCCAGACCGGCGGCGACGATCGAGGCGCGCAGATAGTTGCCATGCACCCCGGTGAACAGGTTGCTGTAGACGATGTCGCCCGCGCGCCCGTCGACCACCGCCTGCTTGTAGGCGGCCACGGCATTGGCCTCGGCGGTCGCGATGAAGGGCGAGCCGACATAGGCGAGGTCGGCGCCCGCCGCCTGCGCCGCCAGCACCGCGCCGCCATTGGCGATCGCGCCGGACAGGGCGAGCGGGCCGTCAAACCACTGGCGCACCTCCTGCGTGAAGGCGAAGGGGTTCAGCCGCCCGGCATGGCCGCCGGCGCCGGCGCAGACCAGGATCAACCCGTCCGCGCCCTTTTCGACCGCCTTGTGCGCGAAACGGTCGTCGATCACATCGTGCAGGGTGATCCCGCCCCAGCCATGAACGGCGGTATTGAGGTCCTCGCGCGCGCCGAGCGAGGTGATGACGATCGGCACCTTCCATTTTGCGCAGGTCGCCAGATCGGCTTCGAGCCGGTCGTTCGAGCGATGCACGATCTGGTTGACCGCGAACGGTGCCGACGGCCGATCGGGATGGGCGCGGTCGTGCGCGGCCAGTTCCTCGGTGATCCGGTGGAGCCATTCGTCGAGCTGCGCCTGCGGGCGCGCGTTCAGCGCCGGAAACGACCCGACGATCCCCGCCTTGCACTGGGCGATCACCAGATCGGGACCGGAGATGATGAACAGCGGCGACCCGATGACCGGGATCGTCAGCCTGTCGAACAAGGGAGGAAGCGCCATATGAGTTTCATAGCGCAACCATGTTCGCTGTCCAGTGGTCAGGCCGACAGGTGCTGCGCCAGGATCGATCCGCCGATCGCGATCAGCACCAGCCCGCCGAGAATGCCGGCATAGCGGCCGAGATACGGCCCGATATGCTTGCCGAGCATCACGCCGATCGTGGCCATCAGCGTGGTGGTGCCGCCGATGACGAGGCAGGCGACCCAGATGTTGACGTCCATCAGCGCCAGCGAGATGCCGACCGCTGCCGCATCGATGCTGGTGGCGATGGCCGTCGCGGCGAGGCGTAGATAGCTGGGCTTCGCAGGGGTATCCGCAGCGTCGGGATCGGGCGTCTCGCCCTGTATCGCCTCGCGCAGCATATAGCCGCCGACCGCCAGCAACAGGCCGAAGGCGACCCAATGGTCGTAGCTGGCGATCCAGTCGTTGAGCAGGAAGCCGAGCAGCCAGCCGATCGCGGGCGTGATCGCTTCGAAGAAGCCGAACACGATGCCGACCTTCAGCGCATCGGACAGGCCGCTGCGCCGCTCGGTCGCGCCCTTGCCGAGGGCGGCGGCAAAGGCGTCGACGGACAGGCTGGCGCCGAGCGCGCCAAGGGTCAGGATGCCGGGCATGTCGTTACTTTCAGGGCCAGAGTCCGAACGACGCGCATATCCGTGGCCACGAAGCGTGACATGCGTGTCGTTGGTCTCGCCGGGCAGGACCTGTCCTGCTGTCATCGCCATGCGCGCTGTGGCGCAAGGATGTTGACGATGACCCCGTCTCGCAACGGGTAGCTACTCCCCAAGAGTTCGCCCGCAATATGTTGTAGTGATGCCGGCGGCAATGCGGAAAATGCGATCAATATAGTCCGATTGATCGACCCGCTTTACCCGGTAACCACCTGATAGAGGAGGACCGAGTTCAGCACGATCACCGCAGCGCAGATCGTCCAGGCCGCAACGGCCAGCGCCGGGCGGTTGGCGAAATCGCCCATCTTGTCCCGGGCGCAGGTGAAGCGAACCAGCGGGTAGACGGCGAACGGCAGTTGCAGGCTCAAGACGACCTGGCTGCCGATCAGCAGCTGCGCGGTGCCGCTGTCGCCGTACAGGCTGGCGACGACGACGGCCGGGATGATCGCCAGCAGCCGGGTGACGATCCGGCGCAACCAGGCGGGCAGGCGGATGTCGAGGAAGCCCTCCATCACGATCTGCCCGGCGAGCGTGCCGGTGATCGTCGAATTCTGCCCGGAGGCGAGGAGCGCGACGGCGAACAGGATGCTCGCCGCACCCGCGCCCAGCATCGGGGTCAGCAGCTGATAGGCGTCCTGGATCTCCGCCACATCGGTCCGTCCGGCGGTGTGGAAGGTCGCGGCGGCGAGGATCAGGATCGACCCGTTGATGAACAGCGCCAGCATCAGCGCGACCGAACTGTCGATCGTCGCGAGCTTCACCGCCTCTCGGCGGCCCTCCGGCGTGCGTTCGAAGCTGCGCGTCTGGACGATCGAGGAGTGGAGATAGAGATTGTGCGGCATCACCGTCGCGCCGAGAATGCCGATGGCGAGATAGAGCATCGCCGGGTTGGTCACGATCTCGGTCGTCGGGATCAGGCCGCCGGCGATTGCGGAGAGCGAAGGCTTCGCCAGGAACAGCTCGACCGCGAAACAGCCGGCGATCACCAGCAGCAGCGCGACGATGAACGCCTCCAGCTTGCGGAAGCCATATTGCTGGAGCAACAGGATCAACATCACGTCGACCGCGGTGATGCAGACGCCCCAGACCAGCGGGATGCCGAACAGCAGCTGCAGGGCGATGGCGGTGCCGATCACCTCGGCCAGATCGCAGGCGATGATCGCCAGCTCGCACAGCAGCCAGAGTAGCCAGCGGACTGGGGCGGGATAATGTTCGCGGCACGCCTGGGCGAGGTCTAAACCGGTGACGATACCGAGCTTCGCAGACAGCGACTGGAGGACCATCGCCATGATGTTGGACAGGAGGATGACCGACAACAGCGTATAGCCGAACGCCGATCCCCCGGCGATGTCGGTCGCCCAGTTGCCGGGGTCCATATAGCCGACCGCGACGAGATAGCCCGGACCCGCGAAGGCGCCCAGCTTGCGCCAGAATTGCCCGGCACCCGCCGGCACCGGGATCGTGCGGAACGATCCCGGCAGGCTGGGCCGCCGGTCGGGAGCGTCGGCGCTGGTCGGAGGGGCCATGCGATACGCTCCCGAATCGTCTGCGTCAGGAGGCGTTGCTGGTCTTCAGCGCGCCATTGACCCCCGCCGGGAAGAAGCCGCCGGCGGAGACGGACGCGCGGGTGAGATAGTGAATGTTCAGCACCTGCGCCGGCGACCGGGCGAAGGTCAGGCCGCTGCCGTCGGTCGGGACGATGTTCGACGCGTTGTTGACCGGCTTCACGCCCTGATCGATGTCGGTGACGCCGTCGAGGCTGTCGCGCGCGTTCGACAGCGCTTCGGTCGCGTCGATGATCGAGGCGGTGGCGATACCCTTGCGATACAGCGCCGCGCGGATCAGGCCGGCATGATAGGCCTTGGCCGCCACCATGCCCGCGATCGCGTCGATGAACGTCGCGCCGGTGACCGATGCGGCAATCCCGCGATAGGCGGTGACGGCAACGTCGGCGAATACGAACGCACCGAGCATCACCTGTTCGTCGCTCGCATAGACGTCGTAGGTCGCAGAGGCGGTGGTGATGAGCTGTGACGCGCGGGCCAGGTTCGAAAAGGCGCTGGTCGCCGTGACGCCGAGGTCGATCGTGGGCTGGGCGATGACCGCCGACCCGATCACGCCGCGCAACAGCGAGACGTGGTTGCGGGTGTCGGCGGCGATTTCCCGCGCAAACTGGCCGAAGACGGGGTCGGCGAAGGTCCGCTGACGGCCACCGCTCGCGGCGCCCGCCGTACCGGTCCCAGTCAGCAGGTTGGCCGACAGGCCGGCGCCGGTGGTGACGACGCTGAAATACTGCGCCTCGATATAGGCGAGGTTCAGCGCGAAGTTCAGGATGTCGGCGTCGGTCAGCGGGCTGGCGGTCGGCGTCGGCGTGGCCGAACCCGACGCGGTCGGCGTGGGCGTCGGGGTCGGGGCCGGGTTGCTGCTGTTGCCGCCACAGGCGGCCAGCAGCGATGCGCCGGCCACGACGGCCGACACGCTGGACGCATTGCGCAGGAAATCACGGCGATCGACGCGGCGGCCGTCACGGGTGTCGAGCATCGACAGGATCGATTCGTTGGTCATCTGGGTCGCTCCCGAAAGGCTCAGTTCGCCGCGCTGGTCTTGATGGCGCCGTTGACGCCGGCGGGGAAGAACCCGCCCGTCGTGACGGCGTTGCGGTTCAGATAGGCGATGTTCAGCACCTGTCCGGCGGTGCGGCCATAGGGGAGGCCGGTGGTCGAATCGAACGGCATGATATTGGACTGGTCGCCGATCGGGCGCACGCCCTGATCGATCTCGCTGCCGCCATCCAGTCCGTCGCGCGCGTTCGAGATCGCTTCGGTCGAATCGATCAGCGACGGCGTGGTCAGCCCGCGCATGTAGAGCGCCGAGCGGATCATCGCCGCGTGGTAGGATTCGGTGGCGAGGATGCCCGATGCCGCCTGACGGATCAGGGCGTTGGCGATGCCGCCCATCGCCCCGCGATAGGCCGTGACGCCGACATCCTCGAACAGGAAGGCGGCGAGCAGGAAATTGTCGTCATTCTCGTACGGATCGAACGTCGCGCCCTGACCGATCAGCCCGGCCGCGCGGGCGGCGTTGGAAAAGGCGCTGGTCGCCGTCGCGCTGATGTCGAGGTTCGGCATCGCGATCGCGCTCGATCCCAGCGCGTTGCGCAGGAACTCGACGTGCGCGACCTCGTCCTGCGCGATTTCGCGGGCATAGTTGGCGACGATCGGATCGCTGAGATTGGCCTTCCTGCCGCCGGTGACCGTGCCCGTCGTGCCCGAACCGGTCAGCAGCGTCGACGCCAGCCCGGTGCCGTTGACGGCATAGGCATAGAATTGCGCTTCAAGATATTCGAGGTTCAGCGCGAAGTTCAGCACGTCGAGATCGGTGAACCCGCTGGAATTCGTGGCGGAGGGCGTCGGAGTGGGGGTAGGCGTCGGCGTCGGGGTCAGCGTCGCGCCATTGCCCCCGCAGGACGCTAGCGCGATGCCGCCGCCCACTGCCGCCACCGCTCCGAAGGCGCGGAAAAAGTCCCGGCGTTCCTCGCGTCGGCGCGTCCGCGCATCGAGGGCTGCAACCATCTGTGTCTCGTCGGTCATCTACCGGTTCCCTTAACCCTGGCGGCCCCGCTCCCCATGGATGGTGGAACGACCCGGACCTCTCCGTGATATGCGGCCGGGGTCGACCGGCATATCGATTGTGCGTGCTGTATTGGCTGTCGCCGCCCGGCGCTACCCCCCAAGGTCGGGTGCGGGTGCGATCGATTCCCGCAGGATCAGGCGATGTTCGTGCGCGATCGTCGGGGGCACGGGGGTGCCGGCCAGCTGGTCGAGCAGCAGCGACGTCGCGCTGACCGCCATATCGAACACCGGTTGCCGCATGGTGGTGATCCGCGGCCAGGTGATACGGGCGATTTCGGAATCGTCGAAGCCGACGATCGACAGGTCGTCCGGCACGTCGATTCCGGCTTCGCGCGCCGCCATCAGCGCGCCGACCGCCATGTCGTCGTTCTGCGCCAGGATCGCGCTGGGCCGGTCGGGCCGGTCGAGCAGGGTCTGCGCGGCGGCAAAGCCCGAATCGAAGGTGAAGAGCCCGTCGATCACCAGCGCCGGGTCGATCGCGACGCTGGCAGCGGCAAAGGCGTCGGCATAGCCCGTCATGCGCGCGCTGCTGGCGGCGTGGGTCGGATCGCCCTTGATGATGCCGATCCGGCGATGCCCCTGTGCCAGCACGGCGGCTGCGACCTCTGCAGCGGCGACGACATCGTCGACCACGACGCCCGGCACGATGTCGTCGAACCGGGTGGGCGAAATCCGTGCGAACGGCATTCCGATGCCGACCAGTTCGTCGAGGATGCGGCGGCTGTCGGATGCCGGTGGCGCCAGCACCACACCGTCGATCGCCGCCGAGCGCAACAGCCCGACGACTTCGTCGGCATGATCGTTTACCGACCGGACGGGCAGCACGACCAGGCGGTAGCGTTCGCCGCGCAGCCGCTCAAGCACCCCCATCTGCAGATCGACGCCGTAGCTGGGCGACGGATTTTCATAGACCAGACCAATCAGATAGGATCGTTGCCGGGCCAGCCCCTGCGCCATGATGTTGGGATGATAGTCCAGTACGCGCACCGCTTCGCGCACGCGGTCGCGCACCGCGTCGGTGACATGCGGTTCGCCGTTCAGCACGCGGGAAACGGTCTTGGTCGATACGGCCGCATGACGCGCGACGTCGACGATGGTGATGCGCCGCGACGGGCGCGATCGGGGGGACTTCATGCGGCATCTCCTCCACGCCGCCGCGCACATGTCAACCGGTGCCGGCCCGAACATGACAGTCTCTTCATCTGTCGCCCATCCCCCGGACCGATGCGATCGGGCATTGTAGCAGCGACAGGAGGCGCCGATGGATGCCGATGGATAGGGCCACGAACGGATTGCGGGTGCCGGTGCGCGGGATCGCCGTGAGCGGTCTGGCCGCCTGCGCCATGGCGATCGCCGGGTGGAACATGGTCGACACCGGGCCTGCCGAGGTGACGGCGGGGGGAGCCACGCTGGCCACCACCGATGTGCCGGAGGGGCTGGTCGTCACCAGCCTGGAAACCGGTGGGCCATCGCAGGCGGTGGGCCTGCGCGTCGGAGACGTCATCGACCGGGTCGACGGGCTGGATGCGCCGACCCCCGCCATGCTGGTCCGCGCGGAGGCGGACGACGTCGCGGTGCTGCACATCGCGGCAAGGGGTGACGCAGCCGCCCGGACGCTGTTATTGCGGCGACCGGAGGAGGGCCAAGGTGAAGATCCTGATCGTCGAGGACGATGAACAAACCGCGAGCTACATCGCCAAGGGGCTGACCGAGGCCGGATTCAATGTCGATCGCGCCAGCAACGGTCGCGATGGCCTGTTCCATGCCATCGACGGCGGTTATGACGGTATCGTCATGGACCGGATGCTGCCGCAGATGGACGGCATGGCGGCGGTGGCGGCGATGCGCGCCGCCGGGGTCACGACGCCGGTCCTGATCCTGTCGGCCATGGGGTCGCCCGACGACCGCGTTGCCGGGCTGACCCAGGGTGCCGACGATTATCTGACGAAGCCGTTCGTGTTTGCCGAACTGCTGGCCCGCGTGCGGCTGCTCACGCGGCGACAGCAGGCGGGCGGTCCGGCGGTCGAGACGAAACTGACCTGCGACGACCTCGAAATGGACCTGCTCGCCCGCCGGGTACGGCGCGGACAGCGGATCATCGACCTGCAGCCGCGCGAATTCCGCCTGCTCGAATATCTGCTGCGCCATGCGGGGCAGGTGGTGACGCGGACCATGCTGCTCGAAGGGGTATGGGACTATCATTTCGATCCGGGCAGCAACGTGACCGACGTGCATATCAGCCGGCTGCGCCGCAAGATCGACGAAGGCGAGGGGCGCCGCTTGCTGCACACCGTGCGCGGGTCGGGGTACAAGCTGGGGGCCGAGTTCTGATCCGGTGGAGCCGGTCGGCGACGTGGCGCTTCGCCGTGCTGGTGTTCGCATTGCAGATCACCGGATCGGCGGTGCTGTTGCTGACCGTCAGGACGATCACCGAAAACCGGCTGACCGCGAACGCCACCGATCAGGCGGCACGGCTGCGCGCGGCGTTGCTGGAGGGATGGGCGTCGGGCGGCGTCGATGCCATGGTCCGTGTCGCCGATACGCGGCTGGATCGGAGCGACCGGCCGCAATCGGTGGTGCTGGTGATGCGCCGCGACGGGCGGGTGCTGGCGGGGAATGTCGCCGCCTGGCCGCCCAACGTCGTCATCGGCCCGCCCGTCACCATCGAAATCTTTCGCGTGGCGCGCAACCAGCCTGAAGCGATGCGGGTGATCGGCACCGTCCTGCCCGACGGCACGCGGCTGTTGACCGGCCATGTGATCGAGGGGGAACTGGCGTTCGTCGGGGCGATGGAAGTGGCGATGGTAGCGGCAATGGTCGTCGCGCTGCTGCTCGCCGGACTGGCCGGCTGGGCGGCGGCGCGACTGATCGCGGCGCGGCTCGGACGGACGGCGCAGACGGTGGCGGCGGTCACGGCGGGCGACCTCGACCAGCGGGTCGCGCTGGACGGCGGCAGCGATGCGTTCGAGGCGCTGGGCCGGTCGGTCAATGCGATGCTGGACCGTATCGCGATGCTGGTGGGCGAATTGAAGCTGGCGACCGACGGGCTGGCGCATGATCTGCGCTCGCCGCTTACCCGCCTGCGCGCCACGCTGGAACGCGCGCTGGCGGCGGCGGAGAGCGAGGAGGGCCGTGTCGCGGTGCTGCGCGCGATGGACGAGGGCGACCGGCTGCTCGGGATGCTCGACACCGCGCTGCGCATTACCCGTGCCGAGGCGGGGATCGGGCGAGAGGCGTTCCAGCCGGTCGACTTGTCGGCGCTGGTCGCGGATGTCGCCGATATGTTCGAACCTCTGGCTGAAGATCGCGGACTGATGATCGTGATGACGCAGGCACCCGCGATTACCGTACCCGCCAATCGCGAGATGATTGGACAGGCGGTGGCAAATATGGTCGATAACGCTTTGAAATACGGTGCTGGTATCATCCGAATGGGCGTCACGGAGGTGGAGGGCGCGGTGGCGATCACGGTTGCCGATGACGGTCCCGGCATCCCCGTCGACCGACGCGACGATGCGTTGCGCCGTTTCGGGCGGTTGGACGCGGCGCGGACGGAAGGCGGCGCGGGCCTGGGCCTGTCGCTGGTCGCTGCCGTCGCACACCTCCATAGCGGCACGCTCGAACTGGGGGACAATGCGCCTGGCTTGGCGGCGCGAATGACGGTCGCGCGATAGGGGCGGCTGCCCTCAAGGCGCCATAATCGGGGTCGAGACCTCGTACGACGAGGGAGGCGAGCGATGCTGTTGTCGGTGATGCTGATGCAGGCGGCGGTCGACCCTCCGCCTCGGTTCGTGCTGAAGCCGCTGCTCGCCCCGTCGACCTGCGGCGCAGCGACCGACGACGAAATCCTCGTCTGCGGCGACCGGGGCGATCGCCGTTATCGCCTGAACGTGAAACTCGACCACCGGTATGACGACCCCGCCCGGGCCGAGACCCGGTTGTTCGGCGATGCGAAGGCGTCGGTCGAGACGGAGAGCGCAGCCTTGGCCGGCGGCGTGACGGTCCCGCGCCTGATGGTGCGGCTGAAGATACCGTTCTGATCCTTCGCCGCCGATGACGGTGGCACGGGCGCGGGCGCTGTCCTACAGCGGGCCTATGGCAAAGGCAGATCGTCTCGCCCGGCTGGACGACCTTCGGCTGGAACAGGAAACCGAGTATCGCACCGCGTTGATCGCGGCACTGCGTCGCACCGCTGCGGGCAAATGGGGGCTGTTCGACCATCAGGCGGATCGCAAGACCCGCGCGGCGATCGCGCCGGTGATCGATCATCTGGAAGAACTGGGCGACGCGATCGACGCCGCGCGG
>CAJYRU010000316.1 GCA_913777295.1 uncultured Sphingomonas sp.
TGCGGTCGGTGATGCAGGAAATGGGCAAGGCGATGATGGGCACCGGCGAGGCCGAGGGCGACAACCGCGCCATCGAAGCCGCGCAGCAGGCGATCGCCAACCCGCTGCTGGACGGCGTGTCGCTGAATGGGGCCAAGGGTGTGATCGTGTCGATCACCGGCGGCGATGACATGCGCCTGCTCGAAGTCGATGAAGCCGCGAACCACATTCGCGAGCTGGTCGACGACGACGCCAACATCATCTGGGGTTCGGCGTTCAATTCCGAACTGGAAGGCAAGATCCGCGTGTCGGTCGTCGCGACCGGCATAGAGGACGAGGCACCGTCGCAGGCCCAGCCGGCACCGGCACAGGCCGAACCGACCCGCGCCTTCTCGTTCAACGCGCCGCGTCGTCCGGCCGCGCCCTCTGCCGCACCGGTCGCGCCGAGCGGTGCCGCCGCCGAACATCTGGAAGAAGCGCCCGCGCCGCAGCCGATGGACCGTTTCCCGCAGGGTGCGAGCCAGCCGTCGGTGTCGGAACGCATCGTGCCGCACTCGACCTACGACACGCCCGCCACGGCGGCGCAGGACGAGGATGAACTGGTGCTGGGTGCCGAACAGGCCGCAGCCCCGATGCCGGCACCGACCCCGGCCAGCGACTTCGGCGCATCGTCGAACGACGGCCGCCGCCGCTGGCTGACCCCGGACGCTCCGGTCGAAGCGCCGCGTGAGGAAGCAGCCCCGGCGCGCAAGCCCGGCGGCACGCTGTTCGAACGGATGGCCAATGCCGGCCGCGCGCCCGCACGCGGCACCGACGATGCAAAGGAACCGCTGGACATCCCGCGCTTCCTGCACCGCCAGAACAACCAGTAAAACCCCTTTGCGATGCCGCCCCGTGCCTGGCGCAACGGGGCGGCGCGCATCGCCATCGCGGTGCAGCTGCTGTGCTTTTCGGCAGGCGCCTTCAACCATGGATGCGACTTCCTGATCCGCGGATGGCGGCCCTATCGCTTCGCACCCCATCCGGCGGTCGAACTCTACTGGTCGGCGCTGATCGTCCTCGACCTTGCCGTGGTGCTGCTGTTTCTGAGCAGGCGGATACGGCCTGCGCTGCTGCTCGGCCTCGCCGTCATGGTCAGCGACGTCGCGATCAACGTCACCGCCACTCACGCCATGGGCGATGCCACCTATGGCTGGCCATTGGTGCTGCAGGCGATGTTTCTCGGCTTCGTCCTCGGCTCGGTCAGTTTCCTGTGGAGCGCCGAACGCGAACTGGTGCGTAACGATTGAGGACGTGGGCGGTGGCGACGGACTGTTCGCCTCGCGAGCGCGTCCGTCGCCACCCCACACCCCAAATCATTGTCCTACAGCACGCGATCGTGCCATCGTCCGATCCGCGTTTTTTGACATTGCTACTCTCGCCTCACGTCCGACGGCGCAGCCCATTCGCCTGAGCGAAGCCGCCGGTCGCAGGTACCGGGCCACGCCGCGCACGAAACGCGTGCGAGTGTGAACTTTGTGAACTTTGGCCGTCGCCGACTCGCTTCATCGTCACCACAACTCGCTTCATCGCCCGGTCGCCGGGTCGAACATTCCCCGTTCAGCCGTCCCATGGTTAAGCGGGCAGGCCCATGACCCAGTCCTCCATGCTCCGCGCCATCGCCCTGCTGCTCGCCACCGCTTCGCCCTTGCCCGCGGCAGCGCAGGTCGGCGCGATCGTCCAGCCGATGACGCCCAACGCCGATCGCCTCTCCGAACAGATGCGCATCCTCGGCCGCAGCCCGAACGACGTGTCGGCGCTGGTGGAGGCGGGGCGGCTGTCGGGCAAGCTCGGCGATACTGATGCGGCGATGCAGTTCCTCGCCCGCGCCGAAAAGGCATCGCCGAACGACCCGCGCATCCGCGCCGCGCGCGGTGTCGCGCTGGTGGCAATGGAGCGGCCGGGCGAGGCGCTGGCGCTGTTCGCCTCCGCCGAACGCGCCGGGGTCGCGATGACGCCGTATCTCGCGGAACGCGGCCTTGCCTACGACCTGCTCGGCCGGGGATCGCTGGCACAGGCCGATTACCGACAGGCCCTGCGCGCGGGTGAGGATGACGAGGTGACCCGCCGCCTCGCCCTGTCACTGGGCATCGAAGGCAACGTGGCGGAGTCGACGACGGTGTTGAATCCGCTGCTGCAAAAGGGCGACCGCGCCGCATGGCGGGTGCGGGCCTTCGTCCTCGCGATGGCGGGTGACGCGGCGGGGGCGGACAAGATCACGGCGAGCATGTTGCCCGGCTTCTCCGCCAGCCTCTCGCCCTTCTTCCGCCGCCTGCCGCAACTGGCCGGGACCGACCGCGCCTTCGCCGTGCATTATGGCCGCCTGGCGCCCAGCCCGGAGCGGCTGGCCGATGCGCGCCTTGCCCCGCCCCTGCCGGCGCCGGTGCGTGCCGCGCCCCCGGTGGCGCTGGCCTCCGCCGCGCCGGCCGCGCCCGCCGCCACGGCCCGTACCGCCACCCGCGCGCCGACCTATGCCGAACGCCGCGCCGAACGGCAGCGTAAGGTGCAGGCCGCGCAGCTCGCCCAGGCCGAAGCGGCCCGCCGCGCGGCGGACGCCCAGGCACAGCAGCTGGCGCAGGCGCGCGCCGACGAAGCCGCCCGCCGTGCCGCGCTGGCCCAGCGACAGCAGCTTGCCGCACAGCAGGCCGAACAGGCGCGTATCGCCGAAGCGACCCGCGTCGAAGCCGAACGCGTCGCCTCCCGGCAGGCGGAGGAACGCCGCGTCGCCGCCGAAGCACTCGCCGCCCGCGACCGCGCCGAGCAGGCGGCGCGCGCACCGGTACAGGTCGCTGCCGCACCCGTGCCGGTCACGGTCGTAGACCGGCCGGCCGATACCGCACCGGCCCCGCAACCCGCTGCGCCGGTGGAGGTCGCCAGCGCTACGCCGGTCAGCCCGCCGCCCGCCACGCCCGCCGCGTCCAGCGCCGCTGCGACTGTTGCTGCGCGGACCCCGTCCAACGACGACGTGCTGGCCCGCATCATCCGCAATCTCGACATCCCGGCATCCGAACTGGGCGTAGGGCCGCCGCCGGCACCGGTCGCCGCGCCTGCCACACCCGCCGCCGGTGCGACCTTCGCCGCCGATGCGGCTGCCGCCCGCCGCGCCGCCGAAACCCGCGAAGCGACCGAGCGCGCCGCCGAAGCCGCCGAGGCAAGGAAGCTCGCCGCTGCCCGCGCCGCCACCGCAAAGAAGGCCGCCGAGGCCAAGCGGATCGCCGATGAGAAGAAGGCAGAGGCCGCCGAGGCCGCTCGCCTCGCCCAGATCAAGCGCGCCGACCCCGAACGCCACTGGGTTCAGATCGCCGGCGGCGCGAATGTCGCCGGCCTGCCCGCGGCATGGGGTATCATGGCCGCCAAGGCCCCGGCGCTGAAAGGGCGACAGGCGTGGACCACGCCGCTGCGCGCGACCAACCGCCTGTTGACCGGCCCGTTCAAGAGCGATGCCGAGGCACAGGATTTCGTCAACACGCTGCGCAAATCGGGGGTGCAGGCCTTCACCTTCACCAGCGAAGCGGGGCAGAAGGTCGCGCGGGTTCCCGTCAAGTGAGGGCGCCCTATGCCGCCGACCCGCTGGCGCATGGCGGGCGGCTCCATGCGGAACCGGGCGACGCGACGCGCGGCCCGCGCGACGCGTTTCAGCGCGACCGCGACCGGATCATCCATTCGATCAGCTTCCGTCGCCTGCGCCACAAGACGCAGGTGTTCATGGCGCCCGATGGCGACCATTTCCGCGTCCGGCTGACCCACAGTTTGGAGGTTGCGCAGATCGGTCGCGCGGTCGCCCGGACGCTGGGGCTGAACGAAGACCTGACCGAGGCGCTGTGCCTCGCCCATGACATCGGCCATCCCCCGTTCGGCCATGCCGGGGAGGACGCGCTGGAGGCGGCGATGGCCGCGCAGGGCGGCTTCGACCATAATGGGCAGACGCTGCGCACGCTGACTTGGCTCGACAGCCCGTACCCGCGCTGGCGGGGCCTCAATCTCACCTGGGACACGCTGGAGGGACTGGCGAAGCATAACGGCCCGATCCCGACGCCGGGATGGGCGTTGGCGGCGGCGGATTCGGCGCATGACCTGCGCCTGAACGAATGGCCTTCGCTGGAGGCGCAGATCGCCGCGATCGCCGACGACATCGCCTATGACAACCACGACATCGATGACGGCCTGCGCGCCGGGCTGCTAACGCTCGACCAGTTGCTGGAGGTGCCGTTCGTCGCCGCCGGATGGGACGCGGTCCGTGCGCGCTTTCCCGATGTGCCGGCCGATCGGCTGGTCGGCGAGCTTACCCGGTCGCAGATCGGATCGATGGTCAACGACCTGATCGCCGAGACGCGGCGCAGGGTCACCGCCGCCGGCGTGGAAACCGTCGCCGACGTCCGCGCTGCCGGCCAGTGCCTCGCCCATTTCTCGGCCGAGATGGCGGAGGCGGAGCGGACGTTGAAGCGTTTCATGTACGCCAATCTCTACCACCATCCGCGCCAGCTGGCGGCGGCGGCGATGGCGGAGACGGTCGTCGCTGGCCTGTTCGCCGCCTATCACGCCGACCCGGCGGCGATGCACGAGGGCTGGCGCGCGACATTGCCCGAGTCGGAACCGGAGCGCAGCCGCCACATCGCCGACTATATCGCCGGCATGACCGATCGGTTCGCGGTGCGCTGTTATCGGGAGGTGGTCGGACATATCGACCTGCCCGACGGATTCTGATGCCCTTGGCAAACTCCTGCGACAATCGCGGCGTTTAATCGCCTGCGATCATCAGCAGTGGAGTCGTGGGCGATGGTGCTAGCGGAAATTGCTTGGAACCGGTTCGGGCTGGGCGCGCGTGGCGATGCCCAGCCGCCGGCGGACCCGAAACGCTGGCTGACCGACCAGTTCGATCGCTGGATACCGCGCCCGCCCGCGCTGGCGGGTGTCGCGACGACGGCGGTCGCGGGGCAGGCGGTGGCCCAGGCACAGGCCGAACTGCGTATGGTCCGGCAGGAACGCCGCGCGACCCAGGCGGCGGCCATGCCCGACGCGATGCCGAGGGCCGCCGATCCGCCCGACAACCGCGCGGCGCAGATCCGACGCGGTGTCCGCCAATTCTATCTGGACGGTGTCGCCGCCCGCACGGCGGCGGCGGTGGCCAGCGACACGCCCTTCGTCGAACGCCTCGCTCATTTCTGGTCGAACCATTTCGCGGTGTCGGCGGACAAGCTGGAGGTGACCGGCCTTGCCGCGGCGTTCGAATTCGACGCGATCCGGCCGCATGTGCTGGGGCGGTTCCACGACCTGCTGATCGCGGTCGAACATCACCCCGCCATGCTGCTCTACCTCGACCAGGCGCAGTCGGTCGGTCCCGACAGCCCGTTCGGCCAGCGGCGGATGGGCGGTCGCGCCGGCCTGAACGAGAACCTCGCGCGCGAGATATTGGAGCTGCACACGCTGGGCGTCCGCACCGGCTATGCGCAAGGCGACGTCACCGAACTGGCCCGTGCGCTGACGGGCTGGACCGTCGCCGGGCTGGGCAGGGGCGGGGCACGGGTCGTGCCCGGCCAGTTGGGCGAGGCGGTGTTCGCGCCTGCGCTGCATCAGCCGGGCGGTCGCCGCATTCTGGGCAAGGATTATGCGGAGGGCGGCGCGGGCCAGTCCGCGGCGGTGCTTGCCGATCTGGCGGTGCATCCGGCGACGGCGAAGCATATTGCGACCAAGCTGGCGCGCCACTTCATCGCCGACGATCCGCCCCCCGCCGCCGTGGCGCGGGTCGAGCGGGCGTTCCTGTCGTCCCGCGGCGACCTGCCGACGGTCTATCGCGCGCTGATTGCCGCGCCCGAAGGCTGGGTGCCCGGCACGCCCAAATTCCGTACGCCCTGGGACTGGACCGTCGCAGCGATGCGCGCGATCGATGCGCCGGCGACGGAGGGGCGGGGGCTGGTCAACCTGTTCGGGCAACTGGGCCAGCCGATCTGGCGGCCGGGCCAGCCGATCGGGTTCGATGACATCACCGCCAGCTGGGTTGGTCCTGATGCGCTGATGCGCCGGATCGAGGCCGCCGAGCGGCTGGCCGGGCGATTGCGGGCGCCGCCCGATCCCCGCGCGCTGGCGGTGCGGCTGTTTCCCGACAGCCTCGCCCCCACCACCGCGACCGCCATCGCCCGCGCCGAAAGTCCGGCGCAGGGCCTCGCGCTGCTGTTCGTCGCCCCCCAGTTCCTGCGGAGATAAGCCATGACCGATCGGCGGAATTTCCTGATCGGTGGCTTGGGCGTGCTGTCGGCCGCCTTTGCCCCGCGCCTCGCCTATGCCCGCGCCGCGACCGATCGGCGCTTCGTGTTCATCATCCAGCGCGGCGCGGCGGATGGCCTCGCCATGGTCATGCCGACCGGCGATCCCGGTTTTGCGGCCTTGCGCGGTGCCTGGGCGGAGGATGCGGCGGCGGCGCGCAGGCTGG
>CAJYRU010000317.1 GCA_913777295.1 uncultured Sphingomonas sp.
CGGTCGGTCCGGACGAGGCCCGGTCCGGCAAAGCCCAGCGCGACGACGCGCGGATCGTCCTGACCGACCGGGCGACCGTGCGGGCGCTGCGCGACGCGATCGACGCCTGACAGGGGGAGAAAAGAATGAATGTGATGCCGATCGATCGCCGGACGCTGCTTGCAGGGACCGCCGGCACGCTGGCGGCCGGGGCGCTGCCCCGGCCGGCACAGGCGGCGCGGGCGGAGCCGAGCGGGCTGCTCCACGGCCTGTCGCCGCGCCCCGGCCTGCCGGAACGACTGCCGGTCGAGGACCCGTCGCGCATCCTGTTGTCGCACGGCTGGCTGTTCCACGAAGGCGACATCGTTCCGCCCGCGCCGACGACGCATGACGAAACCTATACCAATGCCAAGGCGGGCAATGCGCGCGGCGCGGCGGCGATGGACTATGACGACACCGATTGGGCACAGGTCAGTGTACCGCACGACTGGGCATCGGCGCAGGGGTTCGTAGAGACCGCGAATGTCGCGCAAGGATACCGCCCGCGCGGGATCGGCTGGTATCGCCGCACGCTGCGGCTGGCGCCTGAGGATCGCGGCAGGAAGCTGGAGCTGCATTTCGGCGCGATCGCGACCGCCGCGACAATCTGGATCAACGGCAGCGTCGTGGCGCGCAACTTCTCCGGCTACAACGCGATCGCCGTCGACCTGACCCCGTTCGCGCGGTTCGGCGATGAACTAAACGTCATCGCGATCCGGGTCGATGCGACGGCGATGGAGGGATGGTGGTATGAAGGCGCAGGCCTGTACCGTCATGTCTGGCTGGCGAAGCGGTCGCCGGTATCGATCGCGACCGACGGCGTACATTGCGATCCGCGCCTTGGCAGCGACGGGCGCTGGCAGGTGCCGGTCACGGTCGCGCTGGAGAGCATCGCGCGGACGGCCGCGACGGCGACCGTCATGGTCGACCTGCTCGACCCCGCCGGCAAGGTCGTCGGCAGCTCTCGGGGGCAGGCGGAAGTTGCGCCACTGGGGACGGCGCAGGTCGCGCTGTCGCTCCCCGTCACCGATCCGGAGCGCTGGTCGATCGAGACGCCGACGCTCTATACCGTCCGCGTCGCCACCGATGCGCAGGGTGGCGGGGACGAGCGTCGCATCGCCATCGGGTTCCGTACGATCCGCTTCGATGCGCAGGCGGGCTTCTTCCTGAACGAACAGCCCGTGAAGCTGAAGGGCGTCTGCCTGCATCAGGACCATGCCGGGGTCGGCGTGGCGGTGCCTGACGCGTTGCTGGCGTGGCGGTTGCAGCGGATGAAGGACACCGGCGTCAACGCCATCCGCTGTTCGCACAATGCGCAGGTCGATGCCTTCTATCAATTGTGTGACCGGATGGGGTTCGTCGTGATGGACGAGAACCGCATCTTCAACCCGGCGCCGGAAAACATGGCGCAGCTGGAATGGCTGGTGCGGGCGCATCGCAACCATCCCAGCATCATCCTGTGGTCAGTCTTCAACGAGGAACCGATGCAGGGCACCGAAGCCGGCGTCGAGATGGTCCGGCGGATGGCGGCGCATGTTCATGCGCTGGACGACAGCCGCCCGGTGACCGCGGCGATGAACGGCAGCTTCTACGACCCGCAGAACGTGTCGAGTGTCGTCGATGTCATGGGGTTCAACTATTATCAGGGCGACTACGACAAGTTCCACGCGCTGAACCCCGCCAAGCCCAGCACGTCGTCGGAGGATACCAGCGCGTTCATGACGCGCGGGGCGTACGCGACCGACAAGGCGGCGCATGTGATGTCGTCGATGGATACCGAGGCGGCCCCGTGGGGCGCGACTCATCGCAATGCCTGGGCAGAGATTGCGAAGCGCCGCTTCATTGCGGGCGGGTTCGTGTGGACCGGGTTCGACTATCATGGCGAGCCGACGCCGTTCACCTGGCCGACGATCGCCAGCTTCTTCGGCATTCTCGACCTGTGCGGATTTCCCAAGACCGCGTACGACATCCATCGCGCGCACTGGATCGATCACGAGCCGGTGGTCGGCGTCGCCCCGCACTGGACGTGGCCTGGCCGGGAAGGTGCGCCGATCGAGCTGCTCGTCACGAGCAATGCCGAGCGTGTGCGGGTGGTGCTGAACGGGCGGGTGGTCGGCGAACAGGCGGTCGACCGGATCATGGGCAACGCCTTTACCGTCAGCTATGCACCGGGCAGGCTGGAGGCGATCGCGCTGAAGGGCGGACGTGAGGTTGCCCGCGCGATCCACGAGACGGCCGGACCGGCGGTCGCGCTGCGGCTGACCCCGGCGCGGACCGCGATGCTGGGCGACGGCGAGGATGTGGTGCCGGTCACGATCGATGCGGTCGATGCGAAGGGGCGGCATGTTCCGACCGAAAACCGCATGACCCGCTTTACCGTCGATGGCGCGACGCTGATCGGCGTCGGTAACGGCGATCCCAACAGCCATGAGAGCGAGAAGGCGCCGCAGCGCTCACTGTTTAACGGCCTAGCGCAGATGATCGTGCAGGCGGGCGAGGGGCGCGGCAAGGTGACGATCACCGCCAGCGCCGACGGCCTGCGCCCCGCGCGGCTGGTGATCGACCGGGTGGCGGCCACCCCACGTCCGCAGGTCGCGGTGACGCCGCCCGGCGCGTTCATTCTCGGCTGGCGGCGGTCGAAATCGTTCGCGACCGCGCCCGATCCCGGCCTGACCCCGCCGGTCAATGACAATAACAGCTGGGACTTTACCCGCAGCGGGTCGGCCGCCGCACCGGAGGCCGGGCCGTCATTCCGGCTGTATCGCGCCGATCTGCCCGTGCGACGGCGGGTGCTGGCGGAGGGCGGCACGCTCAGCTTCGCGCAGATCGAGGGGCGGGCCAGCGTTTATGTCGACGGGCGGCAGGTCGGGGCGAAGACCGATCCGGCCGCCGGGCCGTTGGTGGTGCCGGTGTCCGCCGGGGCGAAGGCGGTGGCGGTGATGATCGAGGGGGTGCCGGGCGCGCGGTCGGGGATTACCGGGGCGGTGCGGCTGGCGCCGAAGGGGTAGGGTCGTTACGCCCATTACCCCCTCCCCCCGTTCGGTTCGAGCAGCTTCGAGCCTGTCGAGAATCGTCCGTCGAGAACGGGTCGCCTGGGGCAAGGCCTTCTCGACTTCGGTTCTCGACAGGCTCGAACCTGCGCTCGAAGCAAACGGGAGAAGGGCGGGCCGGGGGCGGCTACCTCACCGGAACGCCCCGATCTCCGCGACGGCGATCGCCGGGGCCGGCACAGCCGGTTGCGGGAAGGCGAAGCGCAGGTAGCGCGCCGACCGCGCGGCGGTGAAGGGCAGGCGCTGGGTCGCGCGGGCATAGTTGATGTTGGGGAACTCGCCTTCGCCGCCCGGCGTCCAGCGCTTGCCATCGAGGCTGGTTTCGACGCGATATTTCATCGGCGGCGCGGCGTTCGGGTCGACATGGCGGGTCGGGGTCAGCGTGAAGCCGGCGAGCGTCTCTGTACGACCCATATCGATGGTCAGCGACGCCGGGGCCGGGCTGGTCCACGCCGTTCGCGGCGAGGCATCGAGCAACGCTTCCCCGCCGGGCGCGCTGGCGGCGGTCACTGTCCAGCCTGCGCGGTCGACGATGCTGGGGTCGCTGACCTTCAGCGGCGGCAGGTCTACGGGGGCGACCGAGCGGAACAGCGCGAACTCGCGGATTGCCGGGCCTGCCTCGGCGGTGACGGTGCGGAAACGGACGCGGCGGGGAGCGATCGGGGCAGGCAGACGGACCAGCCGCTGCGGGCCGACCATGTCCTTTTC
>CAJYRU010000318.1 GCA_913777295.1 uncultured Sphingomonas sp.
CGGGTCGCCTCGGCGATGCCCGGCTTGATCCGGTTGCGGTCAATGGTCTGCGCCGATGCGAGCAGACGCGTGACCATCGCCTCGCATGCCTGACGCAGCGCCGGTCGCCGTGCCGCATGTCCGTCTATAGCCCTGGCATGCGCCCGTAGCGCCAACGGCGTCAGCGCATCGACAAACGCTTGCGAACGATCGGCCGCGGCGAACTGCGGATAGGAGACGCAGGCATGGAAATCGTCCGGGCCAACCAGATCGTCCCGCAGGATCGACCGGCTGACCAGCCCCGAGACGATCCCGTTGAGCAGGCCCGAGGCGATCAGATAGTCATCATCGGTCGCGGCGATGTCCGCCTGTCCGGCGGGATCGGCGACGACCGCCAGCACCGGCGCGAAGCCGAAGGGCTGGTCGGCAAGGCTGGTACGCATTTCCTGCGCGATGGCCCCCTTCCCCGTCCAGCCGTCGACGAAGACGATATCGGCCGGATCGTGGCGATCGGCGATATGGCGCAGCGCGTTCCGGTCGATGCCGCGATCGCGAATGATGCTGATGGCATAGTGATCCACCCCATGCCCGGCGGCACGCAGCACCCGCGTCAGCAACACCCCGATCGGCGTGCCCGCACGGGCGAGGCTGGCGATCACCACAGGCCGTCCGGGACGTCGCGCCGTCAGATGCGCGGCAAGGCTTGCGATATCCTGCGCCAGCCGCGCGCCATTACGCGCCAAAGCCGCGTTATACAGCGAGAGATAGGCGTCGCCGGGTACGGCTTCGGGCGCGATCATCTCGGAGTAATGGCGGCGGCCCGACTGGATCAGCGCCTCCTTCTCCAAGACGTCCGTCGCGTCGAGCGCGACCGGCTTGAGCAGGAACGTCACGTCTTCCGGCGCGTAGCTGCCCGAGAATGGCGCTCCTACAGGGACGGTGACGGGATCAGCCGCCACGCAGCACCTGCTTGCCCAGTTGCGATCCCACCGGCATCATCGCGAAGTCGCAGGCCGCCATGAACGGCGCATCGGTCAGGCTGTCGCCGATGCCCAGAACCGGCAGGTCGCCATGCGCGGCCCGCAACCGGGGCAGCAGCCGCTCGACCGCATGCCGCTTGCCCAGATAGGGCGGCATCAGCGCGATATTGTTGCCGTTGCGGTGATCGGTCCAGCCGACGGGCAGGCCCGGTACGGCGGCGTCGACCACCTCGTTCAGCGCCGCGCTGTCCGCCGTCGCATGTTTGACCAGCACGTACAGCGGCACATCGTCTTCGGTCAGGACGCGAACGCGGATCGCCTGCTCCCTATGCTCGGCCTCGGCTGCAATGGCGTCGGCATAACCGGTCAGCTCAGCGACATGCGCAGCGGCGCTGGCGGCGATGCGGGCGGCCCATTCCTCGTCCACCTGCCCATGATCGTCGAGGATCACCCCGCCATGCGCGCAGATCGCGGCGGTGAAGGGGATGTGAACCCGGCGCAACGCATCCAGGCTCCGTGCCGTGACCGGGATCAGACGCGTCGTCTGAGCCAACCAGGTCAGGAAAGACATCTGGCGGGGCGTCGCATAGCTGAGCGGGTCGCCCTCCCGGGTGAAGCCCAGCGGCGTCAACCGGTCGACGGGAACATCGTCGGGACATTTTCCGATCGTCTGGAACAGCGTATCGTCCAGATCGACGAACGCGATCGCTCCTATCGTCATCGCCACCGCAGCACCCTTGCATCCAGCGCCGCAATCAGCGCGGGATCGACACTGGCTATCGGCGTTTCGTGACAGATCCAATTCGCCCGCCTATCGGCCGGATCGGCATTGTAGAGATAGTTGGCGACCCCGGTGTCGTAATTGTCGCCGAAGCACAGCTTGGTCGCCATCGCGCCGCCGATCCGCGCCGGGCTGCGGCTGGTCGCCTGCACCACCACGTCGCGTCCCGCTTCCTCCAGCCGTTCGGCGAGGCGGAAGGGCAGATAGGTGAACTCGCCGGTGCCGATGATCCGCAACGGCTCGGTGCCATCGGGTAACGGCTCGACCGGCAGTGTGTCGGGCGAATCCGACCGCCCCAGCCGTCCGTAATTGACATGCGTCGACATGGTGCCGAGCGACCCCGCCCGCGCCTCGAAGCCCGGATCGGCCTGGTGGTCGGTGGCAGGCGTCCAGTCCAACCGCCCGCGAAGCAGCGACACCACTTCGGTCGGGCGGGGCATGGCGCTCCAACAATCCGGACCCGCCGTCCAGTCGGTCAGCGTCGCGACGACGATGCGCTCGACCTGCGGCCATTCGGCGATCAGTGCGGCGGCCAGGTTGCGGACGGTGGTGCCGGTCGAAATCTCGTCATCGACGATCACCAATGATCGCGGTAGCCCCAGCGCCTCGGGTTCCGGGCGATAGATCAAATGCGCCGAGGCGTGGCTGTGCGGCTCCTCGAACCGGCACAGCAGCGGTGCGTCGACCCTTTGTCGGGTGGAATGAATGAAGCCAGCATCCTCGCGCCCGGTCCGACGCTGCCATTCCTCGTGCAGCGTCTGGCCCAGGCAAACCGCCGTCTCAGCCAGTCCGATGACCAGCACCGGGCCGGGCAGATCTGCGGGGATGGCGGAAGCCATGTCGCGAACGCTGCGCCGCATGACGCTGGGCCGCGCGGGCAGATGCCGCCCCAGCACGCACGACACGACCAGATAGCCGCGCTTGGGGTTCTCCCGCGCGGCAAAGTCACAAAGCGCCTCCAGCGGCCAGCGGCTGTGGTCGACGCGGATGGTCAGCTGACCGGTCGGCAGAGCGATGCGATAGGGCGAAGGCGCGAGGTCCGGCACGGCCGACATGAGGTGAGAAAGTCCCGAATGAACGGCCATAACTAGCCGATCCCGCCGGTTTCCCCGGCGGGATCGCGTCGTCAGATATTGACGCCAAGCGATTGGGCAAGCGGCCCCAGACCGCCGGCGAAGCCCTGGCCGATCGCCTTGAACTTCCACTCGCCATTGTGGCGATACAGGTCGCCGAAGATCATCGCCGTCTCGGTCGAGGCGTCTTCCGACAGATCGTAGCGTGCGATCTCCGTACCACCGTCCGAGTTGACCACCCGGATATAGGCGTTGGACACCATGCCGAAATTCTGGCGGCGCCCCTCGGCTTCGTGGATCGTCACCGCGAAGCTGAGCTTCTGGATGTCGGCAGGAAGCTGATCGAGGCCGACGACCACGACCTCGTCATCGCCGCTACCCTCACCGGTCAGATTATCGCCTTGATGGACGACCGCGCCGTTCGCGCCGTTCTTGTTGTTGTAGAAGATGAAATCCGCGTCCGAGCGCACCCGCCCACCTTCGTTCAGCAGGAAGACGCTGGCGTCTAGGTCGAACGCGCTGCCATCCGTCACGCGCGTGTCCCAGCCCAGCCCGACGCGCACGCCGCGCAGGCCCGGTGCTTCCTTGCTCAGGCTGACATTGCCGCCCTTGGAGAGAGAAACTGCCATCTTTGCTATCCTCGATAGGGTCGGCGATCAGCCGACATTGACGCCATAATTGCGGGCCATGGGAGCCAGGCCGCCCTTGAAACCCTGGCCGACCGCGCGGAATTTCCATTCGCCATTATGGCGATAGACTTCCCCGAAGATCATCGCCGTCTCGGTCGAGGCATCCTCGGACAGGTCGTAGCGCGCGATCTCGCGGCCGGTGGCATCGTTGACCACGCGGATGAACGCGTTCGACACCATGCCGAAGCTTTGGCGCCGCGCCTCGCCCTCATGGATGGTGACGCTGACCGCGATCTTCTGGACATCGGCGGGCACCTTGCCCAGTTCGACCTTCAGCGCCTCGTCATCACCATCACCCTCGCCGGTGCGGTTGTCGCCTGTATGCTCGACCGAGCCGTCGGACGAGCGCAGGTTGTTGTAGAAGATGAAATCGGAATCCCCGCGAACCTTATCGCCTGCACTCAGCAGGAAGGCGCTGGCGTCTAGGTCAAAATCGATGCCGTCCGTGGTCCGCGTGTCCCAGCCCAGACCGATCAGGATATGGGTGAGGCCGGGTTCTTCCTTCGACAGGCTGACATTGCCGCCCTTGGCCAGACTGACTGACATGAATGTGCTTCCTCTCTCTTGATCGTTCAGATGGACAGGCGTTCGCCGGTCGGCGCGACCGGCACCGCATCCTCCAGCGCCACATCGCCATCGCCTTCCCGCCGATTGGCGCGCACCGATGCGAACAACGCCATGCCGATAAACGCCGCGCCGATCAGGCCGGTCACGGTTTCGGGCACTTCAACCCGGACCGAGATCAGCATGATCGCGGCCAGCGCGATGATGGCGTAGAATGCGCCGTGTTCCAGGTAGCGATATTCGGTCAGCGTTCCCTTATCGACCAGCATAACCGTCATCGACCGGACGAACATGGCACCGATACCCAGCCCGAGTGCGATGATGAACAGGTTGTTCGACAGCGCAAACGCACCGATCACCCCGTCGAACGAGAAGCTGGCGTCCAGCACTTCGAGATATAGGAACGCCGCCAGGCCGGACTTGGCCACCGCGACCGTCGCTGCCGCATTGCCCGAGGTGGGTTCCTCGTCGTCTTTTTCCAGGATCGCACCGACCGCCTGCACCGCGATATAGGCAAGCAGGCCGAAAATCCCGGCGGTCAGGAAGGTCATCGCCTCCTCCGCAGGAATGGCGCGCGAGATGCCATAGAGCGCCAGCAGCACGATGCCGATCGCCAGCCCCGAAATCCGCGAGAGACCGGCAAAAGGCCGCTCGATCAGGCCAATCCAATGCGAATCCTTTTCCTCATCGAGGAAGAAGGTCAGTCCGACCATCGCCAGGAACGCGCCACCGAAGCCCGAGATGCCGACATGCGCGCCAGTGATGATCCTTTCATAGGCGACGGGATCTGTCGCGGCGAGCACCACCGCGTCGATCGGTCCCAGGCGCGCCGCGATCGCGACGATGACCAGCGGGAACAGGATGCGCATCCCGAAGACCGCGATGATGATGCCCCAGGTCAGGAAGCGACGCTGCCAGACCGGCGCCATGTCGCGCAGTACGGTGGCGTTGACCACCGCATTGTCGAACGACAGCGAGACCTCCAGCACCCCGAGCACCAGTACGATCCACAAGATGCCGAGCGTGCCTGCGATATCGTGCGTCAGCGTCCAGCCGATCCAGGCCCCGATCGCGAGACAGATCGCCGCGAATACGAACGATCCTTTGAAATATTTAAACATTCTTCCCCCGTATGCCGTCGACCATGGTGGGACGGCCTTAGTCCTTGCTGCCCGCGACCCAGCGAAGGCCCCAGTCGAAACGTTCGTCGAGCACCTGCTGGTCGCGAACATATTCGACAATCCGCGTCGCCTTCAGCCGCCCGCCGTCATTCTCGATCAGGACGATGCCGCAGAGACGACGGTCATTGCGCCCCTCGGTCATGCGGACTTCGATCGGCGGCTGGTCCGGCATGGTGACCGTCACCACGCCGTCGGTCTGCTGCCAGTTCGGGACACCGTCATAGATATTGGCGAAGACGACGATGCGACGCAGGTCGGACCAATGGGCACCATTGATCCGCATCGTTTCTCCCTGCGAGACATCGCCCGTGCGATCGTCACCAGACAGGGCGATATAGGGGGCCTGATCGAAACCACCGAATGCCCGTCCCAGCGCCTG
>CAJYRU010000319.1 GCA_913777295.1 uncultured Sphingomonas sp.
GCGAATTTCCACCACAGATTCTCGGAATAATCGACATGGCGATAGGCAAAGAAGCCGGCCCACACGGTCAGGCCGATGACGGCGGCGACCGATGCGACCCATCCGGCGCCGACCGGTTGCCCGGTCAGCGTGGTGCGGCGGTAGAAGGCGCTGCGGGTCCATTGCAGCAGCGCGGCGACGGTGAGGCAGGCGGTCGCTTCCTCATAATCCAGCCCCTTGCCGATCGAGAACAGCGCGGCGGCGATCAGCAGCGTGCGGGTCGCGAGGAACGCGCCGTCGAGGCGACGATAGAGTGCGGGTGCCAGCAGCAGCAGCGCGGTGCCGGTCAGGCTGGCGGCGATCGAGCTGAATTCGATCAGCGGCAGCGGGAGTATGGCTGCCAGGTCGCCCATCCGGGCGCGGACCGAGGGCAGCGATCCCGACAGCAGCAGCATGGCGCCGGCCATGAAGGTCGCGACGCTGAGCGCAAGCGGCGCGACGCCGGTGGCGACGGCGCGGACGCCCGACAGGAACCGGTTCGACCGTCGCCGCTGCCGTGCGCCTTCGTGCCACGCGAGGACGAGGATGCCGCAGCCGAGCGGCAGGAGATAGTAGAGGACGCGGTACGCGATCAGCGCGGCGAACAGCGTCGCACGGTCGACCGGCACCACCGCCAGCACGACCGCCTCGAACACGCCGATGCCGCCGGGGACATGGGTCACCACCGCCGCGACGATGCCGAGCGTATAGGCGAGGATGAAGGCGGGCAGCAGCGCGGGCGCGGCACCGGGGATCAGCACGAACAACGCGGCGCTGGCGCAGGCGATGTCAACCAGCGCGATGCCGATCTGCAGGATCAGCACGCCGGGGCTGGGCAGCGGCAGGGTAAAGCCGAACAGCCGGATCGGCGCACGGACGACGGCGCAGGCGCCGAGCAGCACGACGGTCAGCGCGGCGATGCCCCAGCCGGTCGCCTGTACCTCGGTCGCCGACAGGGTAAGGCCGGCAAGGTCGAGCGGGCCGGGATGCAGCAGCAGCGCGACGCCGGTAACGCTGACCACCCCGGCCCAGAAGGTTCCGCTGGCAATGGCGACGATGCGCGCGACATCGGGGCCGTCCAGCCCGGCGGCGCTGTAGATGCGATAGCGCGCCGATCCGCCGGTCAGGAGCGCGAGGCCGAGATTGTGGCTGAGCGTATAGCTGGTGAACGACGCCAGCGCGGCGGTGCGCCACGGCAGCGGGCGGCCGATCGTATGCAGCGCCAGCAGGTCGTAGAAGGTCAGCGCCAGATAGCTGCCGGCGGTCGCCAGCAGCGCGAGGACGATCTTGGCCGTCGACAGGTCGTGCAGCGCGCTGCGCACATCGGCGAAGCGGATCTCCTGCGTCAGGTGCTGGAGCGCGGCGAAGCCCAGCGCGATCAGCGCCAGCACCACCAGCACGCCGATCGGCGTACGGTAGCGATCGAGCAGGCGGCGCAGCTCAGCCATGGGGCACCTGTTCGATCCGCGACCAGTTCTGGCTGCGGCAGATCACGCCGCCCCACAGGCAGCCGCGGATGCGGAGCGTGTCGGGGTTCGGCAGGTCGATGCGCGAGGCGAAGCGGCGGCCCATGTCGGGGACGAACACCGTACCGGTCCATGCGCCGCTGCCATCGGCGGCATAGTCTTCGAGCAGTTCGGTGCCGAGCAGCCGTTCGATGCCGCCATCCTTCGCATCGGCGCGCGCGGACGGGCTGGCCCACACGACCCAGCCGCACAGATGCGCCCCGCACGCCCCGGTGCGCACCGCGACGTTGTTGTGCGGGCTGAGCCACAGTCCGGCGGGCGACGGCACCGGCGCATATGCTCCCGCCGGCGCGGCAACCGCCAGCCCCAGCACCGCCGCGATTCCGGTCCATCCGCGCATGATTCGATTCCCCTTCATGTCGGGGGAAGTAGCCGATGGCGAATTGCCGGGGGTTCAGCGCGCGCTGAACAATCGGTAATGTTGGCGGGGCAGGGAGCGGGCGGAACCTACCCGTTCAGCGCATAGGTGATGATGAAGCAGGCGGCGGTCAGCAGCAGCATCGCGACGATGAAGGTCGCATCGGCGATTCGCTCCAGCCAGTGCAGCCGCGCCGTGCCCTGGACCCGGAGCGCGAAATAGCTGCTGAGCGTCGCGATCAGGAACAGAAGCGCATCGACCGACAGCAGGTCGTCCGCCACCGTCTGGCGCGCGCGCAGCGTGATGGTGACGTGCAGCAGCCCGATGCCGGTCAGGCAGACCCCGACCATCGCCGATGCGATCGGGCAGATCATTCGGCAGGTGCGTTCGTCGAGCGCGATCCGGCGGCGTTGCGTGGCGGAGGGCGGTGGGTTGCGCTGATCCATCGCACCGCATGGCACCGCCAACCGGCCCGACGTCAAGCGCGAAGCGGCCATTGCTCCGATGGTCGGATGTGGCGGCAGAGCAACGCCATCGGCGCAAATCGGGGATTTTGCGCATCATATCGCCAAAGCATGTTCGGTTCGCTATGGGCCGCTTCGCCCGACCGCGATGCCGACGCGGGGGCGTGGGACGGCGCATGAAGCTGTCACACTTCGCCGATAGGGCGACATGTTCATTCGGCAGGGGAATTTCGATGACGAGCGCAGCGCTGGAGCGGGATGGACGCCCCGGCCCGAAACTGGACGACGGCTTCGGTCGCGCCGGTACGTTTGGATTCGCCACGGCGATCATCGCCGCACTCGGCTATGTCGTCTACAACGTCTATCACGATGCGGCGGCGGCCAGCGTCGATCCGCTGACGCTGATGCCGTTCGCCCTGCTGGTGCTGGCGCTCATCATCGCGCTCGGCTTCGAATTTGTGAACGGGTTCCACGATACCGCCAATGCGGTCGCGACCGTCATCTACACCAATTCGATGCCCGCCCATGTCGCGGTGGTGTGGTCGGGGGTGTTCAACTTCCTCGGCGTGCTGCTGTCGACCGGCGCGGTCGCGTTCGGCATCATCTCGCTGCTGCCGATCGAACTGATCCTGCAAGTGGGGTCGTCGTCCGGATTCGCGATGGTCTTCGCGCTGCTGATCGCGGCGATCGTGTGGAACCTCGCGACCTGGGCGCTGGGCATCCCGTCGTCGTCGTCGCACACGCTGATCGGGTCGATCATCGGCGTCGGCGTTGCCAATGCGATCCTGCAGGGGCGCAGCGGATCGGCCGGTGTCGACTGGGACAAGGCGCTGGAAACGGGCAAGGCGCTGCTGATCTCGCCGATGATCGGGTTCGGCGTCGCGGCGCTGCTGTTCCTCGCCATGAAGACGCTGATCCGCAACCGTGCGCTGTACGAGGCGCCGGTCGGCGACACGCCGCCGCCGCTGTGGATCCGCTGCCTGCTGATCTTTACCTGCACCGGCGTCAGCTTCGCCCATGGGTCGAACGACGGGCAGAAGGGCATGGGCCTCATCATGCTGATCCTGATCGGCACGGTGCCCACCGCCTATGCACTGAACCGCGCGGTGCCGGCGCAATATGAGGCGCAGTTCGCGACCAACAGCGCGGCCGCCGTGCGCGTGCTGATGCCGCAGGGTGACGGCGCGACCCCCGACGATGTGACCGCCCGTGCCCAAGCGGAGCGCTACATCACCGACCGCAAGCTGACCCCGGAAACGGTGCCCGCCGTCACGACGATGGTCGGCGCGATCGAGCAGCAGGTCCGCGAATATGGCAAGCTGGCCAAGGTGCCGGCCGCCGTCAGCGGCAACATGCGCAACGACATGTACCTGACGTCGGAAGCGGTGAAGCGGCTGGCCAAGGAATCGAGCCTGTCGCTGACCGAAGGCGACAAGAAGGTGCTGACCGACTATCGCGGGTCGCTGGATGCCGGCACGCGCTTCATCCCGCTATGGGTCAAGATCGCGGTCGCCTTTGCCCTGGGGCTGGGCACGATGGTCGGGTGGAAGCGGATCGTCGTCACCGTCGGTGAAAAGATCGGCAAGACCCACCTGACCTATGCACAGGGTGCATCGGCCGAGCTGGTGGCGATGGGTACGATCTTCGGTGCCGACAGCCTCGGCCTGCCGGTATCGACCACCCATGTCCTGTCGTCGGGCGTCGCCGGTACGATGGCGGCCAACCGGTCGGGCCTGCAGGTGTCGACGGTGCGCAACCTGCTGATGGCATGGGTGCTGACGCTGCCGGTGTCGGTGCTGCTGTCGGGGTCGCTCTACCTGCTGCTCAACCGCATCTTCTGAACGGACGGGGCGGGGTGCGAGCGATGCCGACCGCCCCGCCGCTGCGCCGCGATCCGATCGCGTGGGCGATCCTGGTCCTGGTGTGGTTTTCCTGCGCATGGTTCGGGTCGTGGGAGTTCAATCCGAACAACGCCGTGCGGATGTTCGCCACGCTGTCGCTGGTCGAGGATGGCGACGCGACCATCGACGAATATGCCGCGCTGACGATCGACAAGGC
>CAJYRU010000320.1 GCA_913777295.1 uncultured Sphingomonas sp.
TAGCGCTCACGCTCCAGTTCGTGGGTGACGCCGGCGAACACGGCGGGGTCGGCATCGGCAAGGGTGGTTTCGAAGAAACCGTCGGGGCGGAACTGGTCGGTCATGGGCGCGGCTCCCGCTGAGAAAGAGGTCGCGCGCGCTTTACTGCCGACGTCCCATAATTGCCACCCGGTGAATCGGGTTTGCCCGATCAGGCCGGCGGGTTGCCCAGCTTGTCGACGCGGCGCTGGTGGCGGTCGCCGCCGAACGCGGTCGACAGGAAGGCGGTCAGGCAGGCCTTTGCCATTTCGCTGCCGATCAGCCGCGCGCCCATCGCAATGACGTTGGCGTCGTTATGCTCACGCGCCAGCGACGCCGAGAGCGGTTCGGACACGAGGGCGCAGCGGCACGCGGCGACGCGGTTGACCGCGATCGAGATGCCGATGCCCGATCCGCACAGCGCGACGCCGAAATCGGCCTCGCCGCCGCCAACTGCCTGACCCAGCTTGTAACCATAGTCGGGATAGTCGACGCTGGTCGTGTCATGCGGGCCGAGGTCGGCGACTTCGTGCCCCTGGTCATGCAACCAACTGGCGAGTTCTGCCTTGAGCGTGAGGGCGGCGTGGTCGGATGCGAGTGCGATGCGGGCCATGGCGTGCTTCTAGCGGTCGGGACGGAGCAAGGCTAGGCTCGCTCGCCGGATGGGCAGGAAAGGATGAACGGATGCGTGGAACGATCATCGTGGCGGCGTTGGTGTTGACCGCCTGTGGCGCCAACGAGCGACGCAGCGAAGGGGCGGCGACCCAGGCCGATATCGAGAACAGCGCCGCGACGCCGCTGCCGGCCCCGGTGCCACCGCGCACCCCCAGCCCGACTCCGACGCCGACCCCCACGCCCAGCGCGACGTCCACGGCGACGCTCGGCGCCAATCACTATCTGGGCCGCTGGATCGGGGTCGAGGGCATGGTGCTGAACGTCACCGACCCCGCGCAGGGCGAGGTGAAGCTGGCGATGCAGTACGACCTGGACAACAAGGGCAACTATACGGGCACCATCACGCCCGAGGGCATCCGCTTCGAGCGGAACGGCGAGACACTGCTGCTGCGGCCGAGCGATGGCGATGCGACGGGGCTGAAATGGCTGGCGGGCAAGAAGGACTGCCTGACGGTCAAGGCGGGCGAAGGCTATTGCCGTGACTGACCCGCTGGCCGGGTCGGCGCCGGTCCGGGTGCGGCCGCCGGTACCGGCGCTGCTGCTGGGCTATGCCGGGTTGCTGCCGCCGATCATCGGCATTGCCTGGCGGCTGATCGATCCGGCGAAGGGTGGCGCGGCGAACGCGCTGGCGCTATTCTATGCCGCGCTGATCCTGAGCTTCCTGGGTGGCATGTGGTGGGGCGCGGCGGCGGCGCGGGTGAGCGGTGCCGCGCTTACCTTGTGGCTGAGCATTGCGGTCGTGCCGTCACTGGTCGCGCTGGCGGCGGGGGCGGTGCTGTTCACGTCGGTCGTGTCGGGCGCGGCGATCGTTGCCGCCGGGTTGCTGGGGTCGTTGCTGGTCGACCTGGCGCTGGTCCGGGCCGGGCATGTCCCGCCATGGTGGATGCGGCTACGCATCCCGCTGTCGGTCGGTCTGGCGGCACTGACGTTGCTGACCGGATTGCTGGCGCAGCCGTGATATCGCCAAATGTCAGGAGAATGGATAACCGTCTATTCACCAACAGTTCGTGGCGTACGAAGTCTATATCCCGTTGAAATGGTTATATCCGCCGGATAATCATGCTGAGATGACAACGACGTTCGAGCAGGCTCGCGCCGCACTGGCTTTTCTGGAGCAACATCGGCTGGAGCCGAACGTCGAATTTTACGATTTTGCGCTGGTATATTTGTATCAGTCAGACCCGATATTATCCGAAGATGTCGATCGCGCGATCGACGAGAATGGCGCGCTGACCACGGCGCGGGCGGCGGATATCGCGGCGGCGCTGCGCGAACGGCGGTCGGGACCGGCGGACGCGGCGGTGCTGGCCGCGCGGGTCGCGACGACCGAGCGCGAACTGGTGACGTTGCGCGACCAGATCGCGGCACTGCGCGCGCTGGTGCTGTCGCAGATCGGGCCGGGCGACGATGCCGAGCATGACCGGCTGACCCATGCGCTCAACCAGACCGGGGCGCAGCGTATCCTCGAACAGATCGGGCAGCAGGGCCGCCGGTTCGTCGTGTTGATGTTCAGCATCGACCGGCTGGTCGCGATCAACCGCGATTTCGGCCATTCGGTCGGCGACAATATCCTCAACGCCTTTGCCGCCAAGCTGAAGCGGACCTTTCCCAACGAACAGGCGATCCGCTGGGGCGGGAACGAATTCATCGTCGTCGTCCCCGGACAGACCGCCACCGCCGTCCGCGAACTGGCCGAAGAGGTGCTGGCCCTGCTGGAGCAGCGCAATTTCCGGCTGCGCGATACCGGTGCGTCGATCGGTAAGGTCACCGCGTCGGCGGCGGTGGTGTCGGATCATGTCGGCGATATCGACGCGATCCTGCGCGAGGCGCGCGCGAAGATCGACACGGCGATCGCGGCCGGCGGCAATCGGGTCGAGGTGTAGGGCGGCGATCCTCCCCGTGCCGGGGAGGATATTCGTCAGGCCGCTTTTTTCAGCTCCAGTCGGCCCCAAATTTCGACCAGTGCGGCGGTCAGCTCGCGCATCATCGCCTCGTCATGCGCCGGACCGGGGGTGAAGCGCAGCCGTTCGGTGCCGCGCGGCACGGTCGGGTAATTGATCGGCTGTACGTACACGCCATATTCGCGGAGCAGGATGTCGCTGATCCGCTTGGCCTTTACCGGGTCGCCGACCATCAGCGGGACGATGTGCGTCGTCGTGTCCATCACCGGCAGGCCGGCTTGCGTGAACAGCGACTTGAGCATCGCCGCGGCGGCCTGCTGCCCCTCGCGCTCGGCGGGGGAGGCCTTGAGGTGGCGGACGCTGGCGAGGGCGCCGGCGACCAGCACCGGCGACAGCGAGGTCGTGAAGATGAACCCCGGCGCATAGGACCGGATGACGTCGATGACGGTGCGGTCGGCGGCGATATAGCCCCCCATGACGCCGAACGCCTTGCCCAGCGTCCCTTCGATGATGGTCAGTCGCGATGCGGCATCGTCGCGTTCGGAAATGCCGCCGCCGCGCGCGCCGTACATGCCGACCGCATGGACTTCGTCGAGATAGGTCAGCGCGTTATATTTGTCGGCAAGGTCGCAGATCGCGTGGATCGGGGCGACGTCGCCGTCCATCGAATAGACGCTTTCGAACGCAATCAGCTTGGGCACCGCCGGATCCTCGGCCGCCAGCAATTCCTCGAGATGGGCGAGGTCGTTGTGGCGGAACACCCGCTTCTCGCAGCCCGAATGGCGGATGCCGGCAATCATCGACGCGTGGTTGAGTTCGTCGGAAAAGATGATGCAGCCAGGCAAAATGCGCGCGATCGTCGACAGCGTAGCCTCGTTCGAGACATAGCCGGACGTGAACAGCAGCGCCGCTTCCTTGTCATGCAGGTCGGCGAGCTCGGTTTCGAGATCGATGTGGTAATGGGTGTTGCCGCCGATATTGCGGGTGCCGCCCGATCCGGCACCGACATCGTGCAGCGCTTCCTCCATCGCGGCGATGACGGAAGGGTGCTGCCCCATCGCGAGATAGTCGTTCGAACACCACACCGTGATCGGCTTCGGCCCGTTATGGCCGGCAAAACAGCGCGCGTTGGGGAATTGCCCCTTGTTGCGCAGGATGTCGATGAAGACGCGGTAGCGCCCTTCCTCGTGCAGGCGGTCGATCGCCTGTGCGAAGACACGGTTGTAATCGACCGAGCGGGCCGGAACTGCGTCGATGCTCATGGGGCGCGGGTGTACCTGTTGGCGCGCGCGGTTGCCAGCGGATAAAAGCGGTCACGGTGATCGGTGGGGTTGGACATATTGTCCAAGGGGACGGTTCCATCTCCCTTCGTCATCCCATCGAAGGCTGGGGCGACGGACCAGAACAGCGCTACAGCGCCTCGACCGAGGCGAAGCCCTGCGACTCCAGCCCCGCCGCGATCATCCGCTCGCGCTCGCCCAGACGGGTGAAGACCAGCCGCCCCGACACCGGAGTCGCGGGAAAGTCCTGCCCCTGCGTCAGCGCCACGATGCGCCGGGCGATGCCGGGGCCGCCATCGACGAACGCGATATGCGGCGCGACCGCGCGCATCGCATCCTCCAGCAGCGGGAAATGGGTGCAGGCGTTGACGATCACGTCGATCCGGTCGCCCGCCGGTTGCTCGAACAGACCGGCCAGTTCGGCGGCGATCGCCTGCCGGGCGGGGGGAATGCCGGCCAGCGCGCTTTCGGCCAGCTCGACCAGCGCCGCCGATCCGTGCCGCAGCACGGTGCAGTCGGCGGCGAAGCGTGCGGCGAGGTCGTCGACATAGGGCTGGCGCACCGTCGCCTGCGTGCCGAGCACGCCGATCACCCGCGTCCGGCTGCGCTCCGCCGCGACCTTGATTGCGGGCACGGTACCGACCACGGGCACGTCGAGTGCCGCGCGCACCACCGGCAGCGCGATGGTCGAGGCGGTGATGCAGGCAATGACGACGAGTCGCGGGCGATAGCGTTCGACCAGCCGGCCGGCTTCCCCTATGGCATCCGCACCGAGGCGGAGATCGCGGCGCGGGTGCCGGCACTGCTCGGCCGGCTGGTCGAACGATATCGCCCGCGACTCGTCGTCATTGCCTGCAACACCGCCTC
>CAJYRU010000321.1 GCA_913777295.1 uncultured Sphingomonas sp.
TCCATGACGGCGATGGTCGGCTTGGCATAGGTGAACAGCCGGTGGTTCAGCCGATATTCGGTCGCGAAGAACGCGCGGGCGGCGGTGCCGTCGCTCGCGCTACTCTCGGCGATCATGCGGATATCGCCGCCGGCGCAGAAGCCGCGACCCTCGGCATGGTCGATCAGGATCGCCTGCACGGCGTGGTCCTCGCGCCACGTCTCCAGCGCGGCGAGCATCGCGTCGCACATTTCGTGGTTGAGCGCGTGGAGGGCCTTGGGCCGGTTCAACCGGATGCGGCCGATATGGTTGTCGATGGAGGTGACGATCATGCACATCCTCCCCGGCACGGGGAGGGGGACCGCCGCGCAGCGGTGGTGGAGGGGGGCGTCCTGGCCCACCACGGTTGCGTGTAGGGACACCCCCCTCCACCATGCTGCGCATGGTCCCCCTCCCCGTGCCGGGGAGGATCTTGCAATGCCGTCACTTCACCAGCTCCCGTCCGACAATCATCCGCATGACCTGGTTGGTGCCCTCCAGAATCGAATGGACGCGAAGGTCGCGCCAGAAGCGTTCGATCGGATAGTCCATCAGATAGCCATAGCCGCCATGCAGCTGCAGCGCCTGATCGACCACCTTCGATCCCGTGTCGGTGGCGAAGCGTTTCGCCATCGCGGCGAAGCGCGTCTTGTCTGGCGCATTTGCCGTCACCTTGGCAGCGGCGGTGTAGAGCAGCGCGCGGGCCGCCTCCAGCTCGGTCGCCATGTCGGCCAGGGTGAACTGGGTATTCTGAAAATCCGCGATGGGTTTGCCGAACTGCTGCCGCGCCTTGGTATAGGCGATCGCTTCGTCGAGGCAGCGCTGCGCCCCGCCCAGCGAACAGGCGCCGATATTCAGGCGACCGCCGTCCAGCCCCTGCATCGCGATCGAAAAACCCTGCCCTTCAGCGCCGACCAGATTGACGGCAGGCACGCGCACCTGGTCGAGGATCACCGCGCGCGTCGGCTGCGAATGCCAGCCGAGCTTGCGTTCGTTCGCGCCGAACGACACGCCGGGCATGTCCTTTTCGATCAACAGACACGAGATACCCTTCGGCCCTTCGCCGCCGGTACGGACCATGACCAGATAGACGTCGTTGTCGCCTGCGCCCGAAATGAACTGCTTGGTGCCGGTGACGATATAGTCGTCGCCGTCGCGCACCGCCTTGGTCTTCAGCGCCGCGGCATCCGATCCCGACGACGGTTCGGTCAGGCAGTAGCTGGCCAGCTTGTCCATCGTCACGAGGTCGGGGAGGAACCGCGCCTTCAACTCCGCCGACCCGAACACATCGAGCATCCAGGCCGCCATGTTGTGGATCGAAATGAATGCGCTGGTCGACGGGCAGCCATAGGCCATGGCCTCCATGATGAGCGCCGATTCCATCCGGCCGAGGCCGATGCCGCCCGACTCCTCGGACACATAGATCGCGGCAAAGCCCAGCTCCGCCGCCGCCTTGATCGTGTCGCGGGGAAAGAGGTGCTTCTCGTCCCACTCGGCGGCATTGGGGGTGATTGCATCCGCCGTGAACCGGCGGGCAAGCTCCTGAATCTCGCGCTGATCGTCGGTCAGGTCGAACTGGGTCACGCTATACTCTCCATTATCGTTCTGGCGGCGGTCCATTGTCGGCGCGCCGCCGCTTGTAGCTGGCACCGTCACGGCACCTTGTGCAGCACCCGCTGGCGATAGAGCGGGATCGCGATCGAAAGCGTGTTGCGCTCGTACCAGCGCGGCGCCGGCACGCCCTTGTCCCACGCGATTGCCTCCAGCCGGTTGCCCTGCGCCGATGGCGTATCGGGCTGCGCCTGCGCAATCGGATCGCGATACGCCGCGTCGGCGGTAACGATCTCCCACCCCTTGCTGCGCAGCGCCGCGACCAGATCCGCGATCCAATAGGCGGCGAGGTCGGTTTCGTGGAGCAGCATCACCTGCACCGGCTGCCGCCCCAGCGCCTGCTTCGCCAGCCGGTCGCTGAACTCGGCGGATTCGACGTGGGTCTCGACATACAGGTCGCGCAGCGCGTCCATGTCGATCGGATCGCCGGCCTTGCGCGCCTCGATCGTCAGCCCCTCGATATTCCAGTCCGATCCGTCGACCGTGACATAGCCGTTGGACAATTGCCGCGCGGCAAGGCCGGCCCGCACCGCATCGCGCTTAGCCTTATCGGTGCCGCCCTCGTCGAGGAAGGGAAAGCGGAACCATGGCCGCAGCCCCTTGCGCCCCATCAGCCACCCGCTCGCCCGGTCGATATCGGCCAGATAGGCCTCCGCCGTCATCGACTTGAGCGCCGGATGGGTGAAGCTGTGATTGGCGATGACATGCCCCGCCCTGACATAGGCCGCGATCCGCCGCTCGCCGCCGACCCCGTCGGGCGCGGACAGGTTGCCCGGCACGACGAAGAACGCCGCCTGCCGCACCTTTGCCTTGCGCAGGCCGGCGATCAGCCGCTCGGTGCGTTCATCGGGCGTCAGGAACGGCCCGCGCGCACGCGGCGCATCGTCGAAGGTCAGCGCGATGCGCTTTTGCGCGATGGCGGGTGCTGTCGCGGCAAGACACGCCATCACCATCAGGACAAAGCGTCGCATCATCGAACCATCTTTCCTTGCCGCAGTGACACCACCAACCCCGTCAGCCCCGCGCCGACAGTCGATACTATCCATAGCCAGAACCCTGGCCCCGCGCCTTCGAACTTCCACAACGCAGGGCGCAGGAACAGATCAAAGCTGTTCAGTGAGGTCAGCAACAACAGGATCGACCAACCTTGCAGCCAGCGCCCCTGCATACCCCATGCGGAAAGTCCGACCAGTACCCCGAACAGCGCGATATTTGCCAGCCAACCGAACTGCCAGAGGAGCAGCCCGAAAAAACCGCTGGCGAGTACCGCCCACCCTCGCATCGGTTCGCCCGTCGCATTCAGGCTCAGGTCGATCGCCGGCAGGCACAGGCTCAGCGCCCATCCAATCAGGAACGGCATCGTCCGTACCAGAGCGGGGGAGCGCCGCACCCTCACCCCATCGTCGGAATGACGAACGCATCCTGCGTTCGCGCGGCCGCACCGTCCTCGGCCTGGCTGCCAATCGCCGATCCATCGGGCCAGCGCTGGGTGATCGTCTTGACCTTGGTCCAGAAGCGCACGCCTTCTTCGCCATGCTGATTCACATCGCCGAACGCGCTGCGTTTCCACCCGCCGAAGCTGTGATAGGCGACCGGCACCGGGATCGGCACGTTGATGCCGACCATGCCGACATTCACCCGCGCGGCGAATTCGCGCGCGGCGTGGCCGTTGCGGGTGAAGATGGCGACGCCGTTGCCGTACTGATGCTCGCTCGGCAGGCGCACGGCGCTTTCGAAGTCGTTGGCGCGCACGATTTGGAGGACGGGCCCGAAGATTTCCTCGCGGTAGGATTCCATCTGCGGCGTGACATGATCGAACAGCGTCGGGCCGATGAAGAAGCCGCGCTCGTGGCCCTGTAGCGAGAAACCACGCCCGTCGACGACCAGTTCGGCACCTTCCTCGACGCCCTTGGCGATCCAGCCCTCGACGCGCGCCTTGTGCTGGCCGTTCACCACCGGGCCGTAATGCGCGTCGGCATCGGTCGACACCCCGACCCGCAGCGCAGCGATGGCGGGGATCAGCTTTTCGCGAAGCGCGACGGCCGTCTTCTCGCCGACCGGCACCACGACCGGCAGCGCCATGCACCGCTCGCCCGCCGATCCGAAGGCGGCGCCGGCGAGGTCCGCGACGACCTGATCGAGATCGGCATCGGGCATGACGATGCCGTGGTTCTTGGCCCCGCCCATCGCCTGCACCCGCTTGCCCGCCGTGACGCCGCGCCGATAGACATAGTGCGCGATATCGGACGAACCGACGAAGCTGACCGCGCCGATCGCCGGATGGTCGAGGATCGCGTCGACCACCGTCTTGTCGCCATGGACGACCTGAAGAATGCCTTCGGGCGCGCCCGCCTCCAGCATCAGTTCGGCGAGGCGGACGGGGACCGACGGGTCACGCTCGCTGGGTTTCAGGATGAAGGCATTGCCGCACGCAATGGCGACGCCGAACATCCACATCGGGATCATCGCCGGGAAATTGAACGGGGTGATGCCCGCACCGATGCCGATCGGCTGCCGCATCGAATAGACGTCGATCCCCGGCCCCGCCCCCTGCGTATAGTCTCCCTTCAGCAGATGCGGCACGCCACAGGCAAATTCGATGACGTCAAGGCCACGCTGGATGTCACCCTTCGCATCGGCGATCACCTTGCCATGCTCGCTCGACAGCAGCTCAGCCAGTTCCTGCATATTGGCTTCGACCAGCTGCTTGAACGCGAACAGCACGCGGGCGCGCTTTTGCGGGTTGGTCGCGGCCCATGCCGGCTGCGCGGCCTGCGCGGCGGCGACAGCATGGTCGAGATCGGCGGCAGAGCCGAGGCGGACATGCGCCTGCACCTCGCCACGATTGGGATCGAACACCGCGCCCGTCGCGCCGTCCATGGCATTGAAACCGCCCGCGATCACATGATCGATGACCCGCATATACTCTCCTGTCGGTCACGGTTGAGCGGTCTCTCGCCGACTCATTTCCGCGTGTAATTTTATTGCTTTTGGCATAGCCGCGTGGCGCTGTCAGCGGTCAATCGTCGGAACCTTGGCTCCGATCGTCCGCTTGGACGCGCGATGGACGACGCATCTCCCCCCGCCCGTGCGCAGGAAACCGTGAAGGTGCGGTCGCGCTTCCGTTATCGGCTGACCTCTTCGATCATCAACGCCGTCATCTTTTCCTCGCTGATCGGTGCGGTCAGCGCGCTGGTGCGGGTCGGTCCGGACGGGTTCTGGGACGCGTTCGCGCAAGGGGCGCCGATCGGGTTCCTGACCGCGCTGCCGGCGTCGCTCCTGGTCGTGCCGATGGTGCAGAAGCTGGTCGACCGGATGTTCGGCATCGATGCGCCCGAATAGCGCGGCGATCAAAGTGGCTCGCACTTCCCCTAATCATATGATAATTTGCTTTATGGATCGGGCAGGATTGCCCGGCGGCAAGGGGATGGACGGAATGCGCAGCGGTCATGCGGGATTTGTGGCGTCGATGTTGGCGGCAATGGCAGCGATCCAGCCGGTCGCGGCGCAGGAAGTGCTGGACACCGACCCCAACACGCTGGCCCCGTCCAAGGACCCCAAGCGCGTTGCCAACGGCCTTGCGCAGACGCCGCCGATGGGGTGGAACAGTTGGAACAAGTTCGCCTGCAATGTGAACGAAGGCGTCATCCGCGCCACTGCCGACGCCATCGCGTCGAACGGCATGAAGGACGCGGGCTATGAATATGTCGTGATCGACGATTGCTGGCACGGCACCCGCGACGCCAACGGCTTCATCACTGAGGATCGCCAGCGTTTCCCGAGCGGGCTGAAGGCGCTGGGCGATTACATCCACAGCAAGGGGTTGAAGTTCGGCATCTATTCGGATGCCGGCACCAAGACGTGCGGCGGGCGTCCCGGCAGCCAGGGCCATGAATATCAGGATGCGATCCAGTATGCGCGCTGGGGCGTGGACTATCTGAAATATGACTGGTGCTCGACCGGCGTGCGCAATGCCGAGGAAGCCTATGCCACTATGGCCGACGCGCTGAAGGCCAGCGGGCGGGCGATCCTGTTCTCGATGTGCGAATGGGGCAATAACCGGCCGTGGCTGTGGGGCCAGAAGATCGGCAATATGTGGCGCACGACCGGCGACATCACCGACAAATGGACCGGCAAGCATAATTATAGCTGGGGCGTCGCCTCAATCGTCGACATGAACGAGCCGCTCTGGCCCTATGCCGGGCCGGGCCATTGGAACGACCCCGACATGCTGGAGGTCGGCAATGGCGGGCTGACCGACACCGAATATCGCGCGCATTTCTCGCTCTGGGCGATGATGGCCGCGCCGCTGATCGCGGGGAACGACGTTGCGAACATGAGTCAGGCGACGCGCGACATCCTGCTCAACCGCGAGGTGATCGCGGTCGACCAGGACAAGCTCGGCCAGCAGGGCCATCGCATCGCGCGCGACGGCACCAGAGAGGTGTGGGTCAAGCAGATGGCGGATGGCGGACGCACGCTGCTGTTGTGGAACCGGGGCGAGACGCCGGCACGAATCACCGCCGAGTGGGCGATGCTCGGACTTCCCGCCGCAACCAAGCTGAAGGTGCGCGACCTGTGGGCGCACAAGGATCTGGGACGGTTGTCGCACCGATACAGCGCGGAGGTCGCGCCGCACGGCGTGGCGATGGTGCGGTTGCATCCATAGCGTTGTCATAAAGTTCGTCACTCCCGCGCAGGCGGGAGTGACGATGCGAGTGCCTATCGCCCCCAAACCCCCTTGCGCCGGTCGATCGCCTTGCCGATCTCATCGGCGATCTTGCCGTCATCGGCGACGTTGGGGTGGAAATGGCACCCGCCGAAGCTGAGGCCGGTGACCGGCACCACCGCAAACCGCGTTTCGCCCTTGGCGCGCAGCTTGTCGCCGACCTTCGCCACCTCCCGCGCGATCTCGCCATCGGCGAGGTCGGTCGCCCACAGCACGAAGAACGCGCGCGGGTTGCGGCGCCGCAAATCCTGCACGAAGCGGACATAGCGTGCCTCGTAATCGGCATGGAGCGCGTCGCGGCTCTTCCAGCGCTCCTCGGGCTTCAGCGGCGTCGAAAAATCGTTAGTGCCCAGCGCCATGACGATCACCTGCGGCTGCCACCCCGCGTCGTTCGCGAGCGTCTTCCCGTCGAACAGTGCGTAGGGGTAGGCATCCGGCACGGTCGGCGCGGCGAATCCGCCATAGTTTCGCACGATCCCGCGCCCCGAAATCGCATTGACGCGGTAGGCCGCACCATAGCGGCGCGACAATTGCCCGGCGATCCCCTGCGACGTGTCGGTCATTTCCCACACCTGCCCCTCGGTACAGTCGCGGCTGACGGAGGTGTTGCCATAGCCGACGGTATGCGAATCACCGATGAACTCGATCGCACGGGGCCGGACGGCGGGGGCGCCGAGCGGGGTTGATCCGGCCGGCGCGTACAGCCCGCCGAACGCAGTTGCCCCGGCCTGCGATTCGCTCACCACATCGACGCGCACGCGGTGGCGACCGGGATTTGCCGCATTCAACCGGTAGCGGCCGGGTGCCGGGCGGACCAGCGCGACCGGCGCGGCATCGTCGATACGGATGCGCAGCGATACCTCGCCCGGCCCGACCGCGACGTCGACCGCGCGCCCTTGGAAACTGCCCTCAAAATAGGTGCCCGGCCATTGCCGGCGATAGCGCGACAGGTCGCCGTCCCCCGCAACCACCCGCCCGCCGATCGTCAGCGGCAGCGCGCGGCCGGGCGCGGTATCGGCGGGCAGCGGGCGCAGCGCCATATCCGCTGGGGCCTGTGCCGGGGCGGCGGCCGTGCCCAGCGCCAGCATCAGCGGCAGACCCGCGCGAAACAGGGACGGATGCATCGGCTTCTCCTTTGGCCGCGCGCCGAACGCGCCGACGAAAACAGTGTATTTCGCAGGCCATAGCTGGCACGCACGCCCGGTCCAGCGGAAACGACAAATGACGGAATGGATGATGAGCGACTGGATCGATACCGCGCCCCGCGTGACCGAAGCGACGATCCCTGTGGATGCCGCCGCGTTCGACGCACTGCTCGACGCCGCGCGCCCGGTGGTGCTGCGCGGTCTGGTCGCCGACTGGCCGGCGGTGGCGGCCGGCGCGCAGGGGCACGCGGCGATGGCGGCCTATCTGCGGCGCTTCGACGGCGGGCGTCCGCTGGGACTGTTCGCCGGGGCGCCGGAGATCGACGGGCGATTCTTCTACCGCGACGACATGCGCGGGTTCAATTTCGAACGCGGCAACATCCCGCTGCCGGTGCTGCTCGACGGGCTGCAAAAGGCCGCGAACGAAGCTCATCCGCCCGCCTTCTATGCCGGGGCCAGTGCCGCCAAGGATCATTTCCCCGGCTGGACCCGCGACAATGTCCTGCCGCTGCCGACCGGCGATGCGACCGCGCGGCTGTGGATCGGCAATGGCAGCCGGGTATCGGCGCATTTCGACATGGCGAGCAACGTCGCGGTGGTCGTCGCCGGGCGCCGCCGCGTTGTGCTGTTTCCGCCCGAACAGATCGCCAACCTGTATATCGGCCCCTTGGACGTCACCATGGCGGGACAACCCGCGACGATGGTCGACATCGAACGCCCCGACCTGACGCGCTTCCCCCGCTTTGCCGAGGCGCAGGCCCAGGCGATCGTCGCCGATCTGGGGCCGGGCGATGCGATCCTGATCCCGACCTTGTGGTGGCATGAGATCCGGGCGACCGGCGCGCTGAACGTGCTGGTCAATTACTGGTGGACCCGCGGCACGCCCGATGCGCCGTTCCTCGCGCTGGTCCACGCGATCCTTGCGGTGCGCGACCGCCCGGCGGCCGAGCGCGCGGCGCTGCGCACCTGGTTCGATCACTATGTGTTCGGCGACGGCGCACCCGCCGTGGCGGATCACCTGCCCCGGGAAGCGCGCGGGGTGCTGGGCGCGCCCGGGCCGGAACGGGATGCGCGGATCCGGGGGTATCTGCGGCAGATGCTGGGGGGCTGAGGCCCCTCCTCGTCATTCCCGCGAAGGCGGGAATCCATAGGCGCCTATGTTCGGGCTGTATCCGCGCCGTCAGCGTCTATGGACTCCCGCCTTCGCGGGAGTGACGACCGTACGTTCCGTTCACCCCAGCCGCGCCAGCACCGCCCCGTGCGACGGCAGGGCGGCAACCGCCGCCGCCGTGGCGCTGCGCATCTGGCGCAGGGCACCGGCCAGCCGTTCCTCGTCCAGCGCGTCGGCGACCGGATCGTGGCCGACCGGATCGACCCCCTGCCCCAGCAGCACCGCGACCCAGCTGGGCATGGCGAACAGTTCGTCTTCATAGCGGAACACGCGGCCCTTGTGCCGGAACAGGTCGAGCTTTCGCGTCAGGCTGTCAGGCACGTCCATGGTGCGGACATGGTCCCAGAACGGCGAATCGTCGCGCGCCGTCGCGTGATAGTGGAGGATGATGAAATCGCGGATCGACCGGTAATTGTCCGCCATCTGCCGGTTATATTCGTTACGCTCGACGGCGGAAAAATCGCGGTCGGGGAATAGCGCGAACAGCTTCGAAATCCCCTGCTGGATCAGGTGGATGCTGGTCGATTCGAGCGGTTCGAGGAACCCGCCCGACAGGCCGATGGCGACGACATTCCCCTCCCACATCCGATGCCGCTGCCCGGCGGTGAACGACAGGCGACGGGGGGCTGCGGTAGGTGCGGAATCGAGACGGGAGAGGAGCAGCGCCTCCGCCGCATCGTCGTCGAGGAAGCGGCTGCAATAGACCACGCCGTTGCCGGTGCGATGCTGCAACGGAATGCGCCATTGCCATCCCGCCCGATGCGCGGTGGCGCGGGTATAGGGCAGGACCGGCTCGGTGCGTTCGGTCGGAACCGCGATGGCGCGATCGCACGGCAGCCAGTGCGACCAGTCGTCATAGCCGACCCCCATCGCATCGCCGAGCAACAGCGAACGAAAGCCCGAGCAGTCGATGAACAGATCGCCCGTCACCCGGCGGCCATCGTCCAGCACCACCGCGGCGACATGGCCGTTGTCGGCGCGCTCGACCGCGACGATCCGCCCCTCGACCCGCGCCACGCCGTCCGCCTCGGCCCGGCGGCGCAGGAACGCGGCATAGAGCGTGGCGTCGATATGATAAGCATAGGCCATGCCCGACAGCGGTGAGCGCGGATCGCCGACCGGCGGGCCGAAGGCGGCGGCGCGCGCCGCGACGGTGCTGGGCGAATAATCGGCGATCGGCCCGATCCCCGCTTCCCCACGCAGCTTCAGCCAGAGCTGATGGAAGTTGATCCCCTCTATATCGCGGCCGAAGCTGCCGAAGGGATGGAAATAGCCGCCGTCGGGGCGGTGCCAGCCGGCAAACTCGATGCCCAGCTTGAAGCTGCCCTTCGTCTCGCGCAGGAATTCCGCCTCGTCGATGCCGAGCAGCTTGTTGAAGTTCAGGATCGACGGGATCGTCGCCTCGCCCACCCCCACCGTGCCGATGGCATCGGATTCGACCAGCGTGATGCGGCGCTGCCCGTCGTCGAGGAACCGCCCGGCGGCAGCGGCGGTCATCCAGCCGGCAGTGCCTCCGCCGATAATGACGACATGGGCGATACGGCGGTCGGTCATGCGCGATAATCCAATACGGCAAGGCGGGCGGCAAGGTGGTTGAGCAGGCGGGCGGCCTCCGCCGGGGGAACCGACATCGCGATCGGATCGGGCCGCTCTGGGCGCACGCCCTGCCCCAGCAACACCGCGCTCCAGGCGTCACGCTGGACCAGTTCCTCGTCGGCGGGCATGACCTGCCCCCGCCGCGCGAACTGCGCCAGCAAGGCGTCGAGCGTTGGTGGGCGCGGCGTACCGCGCAGCCGGTGCCAGAACGGCCCCTGCGTACGCCCGCCGCCATGATACTGCAGCCCCAGGAAATCGCGCATCCGGTCTGCCTGCAATCCCGCCCGCCGGTTATATTCGGCCTGCAGCAACGGTTCGGGATCGCGCGCGGGCAGCAGTTCCAGCAGCAGCGCCAACTGCCCCAGCGCCAAGGTAAAGCCGGCCCGGCCGAGCGGCCCGGCCTGCACCGCCGCATCGCCCAGCGCGACGACCCGCCCGGCAAAGGGTCCGGACAGGCGACCGGGGGTGATGGCGATCCCCTTGCCCGCCGCTTCCACCCGCACGCCGGGCCATGTCGCTCGCCAGCCCTGTGCGGTCGCGACATAACGGTCGCAGGTGCCGGGGTCCGCGTCCGCCGGGCCGAACGCCACATGGCCGCACGGCAGGGCGTCGTGCCAGTCCTCGAACGCTCGATCACCCGTCAGCAGGCGGGCCGGACCGCTGGCGTCGACCGTCAGGTCGGCATCGGCTCGCCCCGTGCCGAAGCGCACCCCGGCCTGTCGCGCGATCGACGTCAACGCCTGCACCATCCGCGCGGGATCGATATGCAGCGCCGGCTCGACGTTCGGATCGGCGATTCCCGCCGACGCCGCGACACAGGCCGGGACCAGCGCGTGGAACGGCGGCACCCGTTCTCCCGCCGCCCGCGCCCGCAACCACAGCGCGGACAGCCGCCCCTCGGCCAGCGTCGCGGCGGCGTCGTCACCGACCATCCATTCGGTGCCGTCCCGGCTCCAGTCGGCAAAGGCGCTGGCATAGCGCGCGCGCGCCACCCCGCGCGCCAGCATCAGGTCGGGCGGCATCCCGATCCGCGCCAGCACATCCTGCACCGCCGGCAGCGCCAGCGGGAACCGATCGGCCAGCGCATCGTCGGGTACCGGCGTCGGGATCAACGTCACCGCGGCATCCGGCAGCGCCTGTTGCAGCGCCACCGCGCTCACCAGCGCGACCGGCCCGCCCCCGAGGACCGCGACCGATCCCAGTGCCGAGCGCGTGTTCATGCGCGTCCCCCCAGCGCCGCGTCATGGGTAGGCATCGCCGCCACCCGGTCGGCAATCGCCATCGCCAGCGATCCCAGCGCGCGGTCCAGCCCGGCTGCGTCGGGCCGGTCGGCACGCGGGTCCCATCCGCCCGGCACGATCCCCTGTCCCAGATAGACCGCGACCCAGCTGGGTTCGAGGAACAGGCCATGGCTGTATTTCGAAACCTGCGCACTGCTGCGCCACAATGCCAGCTTGTCAGCCAGGGTGGTCGGGATCGCCATCGTCCGCACATGGTTCCAGAACGGCGAATCGTCCCGCGTCGTCGCATGATAGTGCAGGATCAGGAAGTCGCGGATGCGGTCATATTCGGCATCGATCGCCGCATTGAACCCGTCGCGATCGACATTTGCCACCTGGGCCGAAGGAAAATGTTCGATCAGCCCAGTGATCGCCGCCTGCACGAGATAAATGCTGGTCGATTCGAGCGGTTCGAGAAACCCGGAGGCCAGGCCGACCGCGACGACATTCCCGACCCAGCTGCGCCGCCTGCGTCCCGCGCGAAAGCGCAGGAACCGCGGATCGGCCAGCGCCGGTCCGTCCAGCCCGGCCAGCAACGCCGCAGCGGCTTCGTCGTCGGACACATGGCCGCTCGCATAGACATAGCCGTTGCCGACCCGGTGGCGCAGCGGGATGCGCCACCGCCAGCCGGCCGGCATCGCCGTCGCGCGGGTATAAGGCTCGATCACCCCATCGGGGCTGGCGCACGGCACCGCCACCGCCCGGTCGCAGGGCAGCCAGTGCGACCAGTCCTCCCACGGTTCCCCCAGCGCATCGCCCAGCAGCAGCGAGCGAAAGCCCGAACAGTCGACGAACAGGTCGCCTTCGATTCGCTGCCCGTCCTGCAGCGTGACGGAGCGCACCGTATCGCCGTCACGCTCGACCGTAACGATCCGCCCCTCGATCCGCGTCGCGCCGCGCGCTTCGGACCAGTCGCGCATAAACGGCGCAAAGCGGGTCGCGTCGAATTGATAGGCATAGCCGAACGAGGTCGTCGGATCATGTGGGTCGTTGCCCGGCCGTTCGAACCGGCGCTGCTCGGCAGCGGTGACGCCGGCCGAAAACGCGCCGATCGGCGGCATCGCGCCTGCCGACGCACGTCGCAGCCAGTAATGGTGGAACGCCACTCCGCCCAGGGGCCGGCCATAGGTGCCGAACGGGTGGATATACCGGTCGCCGATCCGTCCGAAATCGCGAAACTCGATGCCGAGCTTGTAGGTCGCCTCGGTCGCGGCCATGAACGCCGCCTCGTCGATGCCGAGGCGTTCGAGATACAGGCGCAGATGCGGCAACGTCGCCTCGCCCACACCGACGATCCCGATCGACTCCGACTCGACCAGCGTCACGGTGCAGGCAGCCGGCAACAACCCGACCAGTCCCGCCGCCGTCATCCATCCCGCCGTCCCGCCGCCCACGACGACGACACGGACCCGGTTACCCGTATCCTGCACCCGATCGACCATCCGCTCCTGTCGCCCATCTGTCACCGCGAGGCCACACTGACAACGTTATCGACAATTGGGAAATCGAATTATCATATTTCTGTTGTGTTGCTGAAATCGCGGACCTACCGGGACGATAACCCGCAATTGCGAGGTTGTTGATCGGGTCCTGTAGGGACCATGGGGAGGAAGCATGATGGTGTTACGCCACAAGCAGACGGCTATGGACGGTTTGAACGCGCGCAAGCGACTGGGTGCGACGGCATCGATGCTGGCGCTGACGGTAGCGGTGCAGCTGGCGGCCACGGGCGCCATGGCGCAGACGACGGTGGCGCCGGCATCGCGCGACGACACGTCGAAGCCGCAGACCGAAGTAGCACCGCAGACCGACGGCATTCCGGCCGGCGCCAGCGCGGGCAAGCGCCCCGTATCGGGCAGCACCTCGATCGAGAACCAGGGCACCGTCGACCAGTCCAACGTGACGGCATCGGACGTTCAGACGCCGGGCGCCGCTACGACGGACGGAGATGACATCGTTGTCACCGGCCTGCGTCAGTCGCTGGCGAACGCGCAGTCGATCAAGCGCAATGCTGACACCGTTGTCGACGCCATTACGGCAGAAGACATCGGCGCCCTCCCCGACCGTTCGGTCAACGAAGCGCTGCAGCGCGTCGCCGGCGTCGCGATCACCCGCTTCGCCGCAGCGACCGACACCGCCCACTTCTCGGTCGAAGGATCGGGCGTCACCATCCGCGGCCTGTCCTACGTCCGCGGCGAATTCAACGGTCGCGACAGCTTCGGCGTCGGTGGCGGTCGTGAAATCGGCTTCAACGACGTGCCGACCGAACTGGTCGGTTCGGTCGAGGTGTACAAGAACCTGACCGCCGACATGATCGAAGGCGGCATTTCGGGTTCGGTCAACATCAACACCCGCAAGCCGTTCGATACCAAGGACACGCTGGTCTATCTGTCGGGCAGCGTGAACTATGGCGACTATAACGGTCGCAGCGAACCGGCCGTGGTCGGCCTGTTCTCGAAGCAGTGGGACCTGAACAGCGGCGGCCGCTTCGGCATCATGGCCAGCGGCAGCTACAACCGCCAGCGCAGCCGGTCGGACTCGGTGTTCTATTCGGCATTCCTGCCGCGCTACAACGACGACAAGAACGGCAACGGCGTACAGGACGCCGGTGAAGGCCGCGTGCTCAACGCCGGCACCCCGTATCAGTCGACGCTGTTCGACCGCTACCCGGTGCCGTCGGGGCGCAATCTCGTCTACGTGCCGCTGGGCGCGGGGATGCGGATGCAGAATTTCGACCGCAAGCGCGTCGGCTATTCGGCCGCCGCCCAGTATGAGAACGCCTCGCGCAACCTGCTGGTGACTGCGCAGTTCCTGCGCGCCGAATCGTCGCAGACCTGGCTCGACCGCACCGTCGAACCCAATGTCTATTATGCCGATGCGAACGCCATCTTCCCGCAGGCCGGCACCACGCCGACCTATGACGATGACGGCATCTTCACCAACGGCACGCTGATCCGTCAGGGCGGCGGGCAGTATACCACGCTCGGCAACCGCTACTTCTCGACCAACGGTCATACCCAGGACCAGTCGCTGAACGTGAAGTGGGATCCGACCGATCGCCTGCACCTGAACTTCGACGGCCAGTACGTGTTCTCGAAGGCGCGCGATTCGGACGACGTCGTCGAACTGGCGAACTTCAACGGCGTGTCGATCGACGGGCGCGGCGACGTACCGCAGATCAACCTGATCCCGGCGAACGGCCAGTCGGTCGCGAACTATTTCGCCAGCCAGACCAACACCTATATCCGCGACGCGATGAACAATCGCACCCATTCCGACGGTGACGAATGGGCGTTCCGCGCCGATGCGCAGTATGACGTGTCGGACGATTCGTTCCTGCGCAAGGTCCGTGTCGGCGGTCGCTATGCCACCCGCGACCAGACGGTGAAGGCGAACGACTACAACAACTGGGGCGCGGTGTCGGATACCTGGACCTCGGCGCTGGCGACGGTCGACAAGTATCGCGACAGCATGTCGCCGGTGAACTTCGCCGACTTCTATCGCGGGCAGGCGGTCCAGCCGCCAACGGCATGGGGCATCCGCGACGACATCCTGACCGACCATGACGCGCTGACGGCGCTGCTGCGTACCGCGACCAAGCAGGGCGGCGGTGGCTACACCCCGCTCGAGGATCGCGGCGCGAACCTCGTCGACGGCTATTTCCGGCCGAACGAAGTCTATCGGATCACCGAAAAGACCTATTCGGGCTATGCGCGTCTCGACTTCGGCGTGGACGACATCGGCGGCGGTACGTCCAGCCTGTCGGGTAATATCGGGCTGCGCTTTGTCCATACCGAGGACCAGTCTTTCGGTGCGACCGCGTTCCCGAACATCGCCAACACGCTCGGCAGCTTCCCGACCGTCGCGGCATATTGCGCCAGCCCGAACGACAACAACACCATTCGCCCGATCTGTACGCTGACCGCAGCACAACAGCAGGCGATCGTCGCCTTCTCGAACAACGGGTCGATCAACGACGTCGCTTCGCAGAAGTTCGACAAGTGGCTGCCCAGCCTGAACATCAAGTATCAGGCCACCCCGGAGCTGCTGTTCCGCGTCGCGGCATCGAAGGCGATTTCGCGTCCGGGCTTCACCGATCTGCGCAACTTCGTCGGACTTGCGCCGTCGTCGTCGAACACGACCGGCATCTACGGCTTCTCGGCCAATGCCCGGAACCCGTTCCTGCGCCCGATCGATGCGAAGCAGGTCGACCTGACCGCCGAATGGTATTTCGCCAAGGTCGGCTCGCTGACCGCCGCGGTGTTCTACAAGCAGCTGTCGAACATCATCCTCGACAATTTTGGGTATAGCCGCAGCTTCAGCAACAACGGCCAGAACTTCGCCGCCACGATCAACGGTCCGGTCAACGTGCCGGGCAATGCGAACATCAAGGGCGCCGAAATCTCGTACCAGCAGACCTACGACTTCCTGCCGGGTGCGCTGCGTGGTTTGGGGACGCAGGCGACGTTCACCTACATCTCGCCGGGCAAGCTGCCCAACGCACGGCCGGACAACCGTCCGGAAGACGGCAACCGTCCGCCGCTCGATGTCGCGGGTCTGTATGACGGCCTGCCGCTCGCACAGCTGTCGAAGTACAACTTCAACGTCTCGGCCTTCTACGACCTGGCCGGTGTCTATGCGCGCATCGCGTATAGCTGGCGTTCGAAGTATCTGCTGACCAACCGCGACTGCTGCTTCCCGTTCCTGCCTCCCGAGGATCACGGCGCCGGTGCACAGGCACCGGTCGTAGGTCACCATGCCGAAGCCGGCCACCAGGCCCAGTTGCGCATCAGGCACGGTGCGCGGGCCGGCCTGGCCGGTAAGCTGGCGCAGCGTCTCGGTCATGCCCAGGAAGCCGCCGGCGGCGCCCGCCTGGCCGGCCGAGAGCTGGCCGCCGCTGGTGTTGTTGGGAAAGCTGCCGTCGTGCGTGAGCGTGTGC
>CAJYRU010000322.1 GCA_913777295.1 uncultured Sphingomonas sp.
TCGAATGGCACCGGGAGGATCGCGGCGATGTCGGGATCATCGCCGACGACTATCCCGGACTGCGCTCCTTCGCCCTGCCCGACCGCGACCTGAATGCGATCGCGGGTGACAGCATCACCCCGCTGATCGGCGCGCGTGACAGCGCGGCGGTGCTGGGGCAGATCGGCACCAGCGATACGTTCGTGCTGGTCGATCCCGATCTGGTCAACAACCGCGCCCTGGCCGACGAACGCAATGCCAAGGCGGCGCTGGCGATGCTGCGGGCGATCGATCCCGAACATGGCGGCCGCGCGCTGTTCGACCGGTCGCTGCATTATACGCGGGGCGACCGCAATCTGGTGAAGCTGCTGTTCCTGCCGCCGTTTTTGGGGGTCACCCTCGCGCTGATCGCCGCCGCCGTGCTGGCCGGCATCGCCGCCGCAGGCCGGTTCGGGCCGCCGCTCCGGGAAAAGCGCGCCGTGGCGGCGGGCAAGCGCGCGCTGATCGACAATATCGTGGCGCTGACCCGGCTGGCCGGGCGTACGCCATCGGTCGGCCGGCGCTATGCCGACATGATGCTGGAGCTGCTGTCGCGACGGTTGCTGCCGGGGGACGCCCCCTCGCCCACCCGGCTCGACGCGGTGCATCCCGGCTATTCCGACATCGATCGTCGCCTGCGCGATGCCCGTACCGAGGGTGAGGCATTGGCGGCGGCGAAAGACCTGACCGCATGGAAGAAGGAAACAGGCGCATGACGCTCGACGAGGTACGGTCGCTGGGATCGGCGATCGACCGGGAGATCAGCAAGGCGGTGGTGGGACAACAGGACGCCGTGCGCCTGCTGATCATCGCGCTGTTCTCGGCCGGTCACGTCCTGCTCGAAGGACCGCCGGGCACGGCCAAGACGCTGCTGGCGCAGAGTTTCGCGCGGACATTGGGCCTCGATTTCGGGCGTATCCAGTTTACGCCCGACCTGATGCCGGGCGACATCATCGGATCCAACCTGTTCAATTTCCAGACGTCGGAATTCGCGCTGACCCGCGGTCCCGTCTTCTGCGAATTGCTGCTGGCCGACGAAATCAACCGCACCCCGCCCAAGACGCAGGCGGCGCTGCTGGAGGCGATGCAGGAGCGCCGCATCACCATCGACGGGCGGACCGAACATCTGTCCGATCGCTTCACCGTGGTCGCGACGCAGAACCCGATCGAACAGCAGGGCGTGTATCCCCTGCCCGAGGCGCAGCTCGACCGGTTCCTGTTCAAGATCGCGATCGGCTGGCCCGACCTTGCCGCCGAACGCGCCATCGTCGCGCAGTACGGCACGCGCACCGGCACCCCGGCCCCGCAGGATTCGGGGGTCGCGCAGGTCGCGGACGGCAGCGCCATCGCCGCCGCGATCGATGCGGTCGGACAGGTGCGGCTGGTCGACGAGGTGATCGACTATATCGTGCGCCTGATCCGCGCGACGCGCGAGCATGGCGACCTGTCGTCGGGCGCATCGCCGCGCGCCGCATCGGCGCTGGCCGCCGCGGCGCGAGCCGGTGCGGCTCTTGACGGGCGCGACTATGTCATTCCCGACGATGTGAAGGCGCTGGCCCCCGCCCTGCTGCGCCACCGCCTGATCCTGTCGCCCAGCGCCGAGATCGACGGGCGGCGGGTCGATGATGTCGTCGCCACCCTGATCGCATCGGTCGAAGCGCCGCGATGATCGTCCCCAGCCCCCGCGCCATCCAGCTGACCGCGCTTGCCGCGCCGGTCGGGCTGGCGCTGGGCGTGCTGGCGCCGGCGGCATGGATCGCCGCGCCGTTGTGGGTAGTAGGCGTGCTGGTGCTGATCGTCGCCGACGCGGTGCTGGCGAAGCGGCCGGTGCTGGCGATGCCCGATGGCCTGCCCGCCACGCTGAACATCGGGGAATCGTTTTCGCTGGGGCATGGCGACATCGCCGCCGAATTCGACGGCCCGGTCGACCGCACCGCGCCCGGCACCTTTCGTGCCGAGCGGCGCGGCAGGGCGCGGCTGCGGCGGCTGTGGGCCAGGCGGGCCGGGCCGATGGGGCTGGCATGGCGACAGGCAAGCTCAAGGGCGGAGCGGGACATTCCCGTGCTGCCCGACATCCGCCCGGTGCGCGACCAGGGGATGCGGCAATATCTGAACAGCGTCAGCGTCGGCAACCGGCTGCGCAGCGACCATGGCGACGGGCAGGATTTCCAGGTGCTGACCGATTTCCAGCCCGGCATGGAACGCCGCGCGATCGACTGGAAGGCATCGGCCCGCCACGCATCGCTGCTGGCGCGCGAATTCCACACCGAACGCGACAACATGATCGTGTTCGCCATCGATGCCGGCCGCGCGATGACCGATCCGGTCGGTGACGTGCCACGGATCGACCGCGCGGTGTCGTCGGCGCTGCTCGCCGCGTTCGTCGCGCTGAAGTCCGGCGACCGGGTGCGGCTCTATTCGTTCGGCGCGCGGCCACAGGTCGACAGCGGCAGCATCGGTGGCGGCACGCGCGGTTTCGCCCGGCTGCACCACGCCGCCGCCGACATCGATTATGGCAGGGAGGAGAGCAATTACACGCTCGGCCTCGTCACGCTCGATCAGAAGCTCGACCGGCGCGCGCTGGTGGTGATCTTCACCGAATTCACCGACACGACCAGTGCCGAACTGTTGCTGGCCGCCGCGCAGCGGATGCTGAAGCGCCACCGCGTGCTGTTCGTGCTGTTCCGCGATGTCGAGCTGGAAGGGCTGCGCGATGCGGAGCCGGCGCACGCCGACGACCTGGTCCGCGCGAACGTCGCCCACCTGCTGCTGCGCGACCGGGCGATCGTCGTCGAACGGCTCCGGCGCATGGGGATCGACGTGATCGAGGCGACCGCCGACGCGATGCCGCTGGCGCTGGTCGAACGCTATCTCAACCACCGGGAGCGCGGCCGTTGACCGTCACCTTCGCCACCCATCATTTCCGGGCCGAACGCGAAGGCGACTGGGCGCGGCTGGAGGCATTGCTCGACCAGCTGGAGAAGAAATCGGCGCGCCGACTGTCGGACGAGGATCTGGTCGACCTGCCGCGCCTGTACCGCGCCACGCTGTCGGCGCTGTCGATCGCGCGGGCGACGTCGCTCGATGCGTCGCTGGTCGGGTATCTGGAGGCGCTGTCGACGCGGGCCTATTTCGCGCTCTATTCGGCGCGCGAGCCGTGGTGGCAGCAAGTGAAGGCGTTTTTCGCCACCGGCTGGCCACGCGCGGTGCGGGGGATCGCGCCCGAACTGCTGCTGGCGACCGCGCTGCTGATCCTGAGCGCGTTTGCCGCCTATCACCTCGTCCGCACCGATCCGGCATGGTATTCGGCGATGATCTCCCCCGAACTGGCGAACGGGCGCGACATGAATGCCAGTGCGTCGACGCTGCGCGCCTCGCTCTATTCCCCGCCGGACCAGGGCGGGCTGCACGTGTTCGCCACGTCGCTGTTCACCCATAATTCGCAGGTGGCGATCATGGCGTTCGCGCTGGGGTTCCTGTTCGGCATACCGACGATCATCCTGTCGGTGCAGAATGGCGCGATGGCGGGCGCGATGTTCGCCGCCTTCGTGCCGCACGGCCTTGGCTGGGGCCTGTTCGCATGGCTGATGATCCATGGCACGACCGAAATCGGCGCAATCGCCATCGCCGCGGCGGCCGGGATGCATATCGGCCGTGCCGTCGCCTTTCCCGGCGAACGCACCCGCATGGCGGCCGCCGCCGACGCCGGCCGGCGCGGCGCGGTGGTGATGATCGGCGTCATCCTGATGCTACTGGTCGCCGGATTGCTGGAGGGGTTCGCGCGGCAGCTGGTGAACGACGACAGCGCGCGGCTGGCGATCGGCGGCGGAATGCTGGCGCTGTGGACGCTCTATTTCACGTTCGGAGGGCGCCGTGGCACGGCGTGAACGCAAACCGCGCAAGCTCCGCGTCGCCCGCACGCTCGACCGGCAGCTCATCACGCCCGAAGGGGTGCCGCTCAACCTCCGGCTCGGATCGGCGGGGTCGCGTGCGGGGGCGTTCCTGATCGATGCGATCATCATGCTGGCGGTGCTGATCGGTGCGTCGCTGCTGATCCTTGCGCTGGCGATCGGCGGACCGCGCGGTGCGGCGTCGCTGTACGCGGTCGTGTGGCTGCTCGGCTTCTTCCTGCTGCGCAACTTCTATTTCGTGCTGTTCGAGGCGGGCAAGCGCGCGGCGACGCCGGGCAAGCGGCTGATGAAGCTGCGCGTGGTGTCGCGGGACGGTGGGCGGCTGACCGGGTCGGCGGTGCTGGCGCGCAACCTGCTGCGCGAGATCGAGGTGTTCCTGCCGCTGTTCTTCCTCGCCTTTGCCTTTGCCGAGGGGATGGCGACGGCGTGGACCGCGACGCTGGCGCTGGGATGGGCGTCGCTCCTGGCGTTCCTGCCGCTGTTCAACCGCGACCGGCTGCGCGCAGGCGACCTGATCGCCGGCACCTGGGTCGTCGAGCGGGAGGTGCGCAAGCTGGGCGACGACCTGCTGATCCAAACGGCACATGCGCAGGACCAGGCGCGGATCGCCCCGTTCACCGCCGCCGAACTGGACGCCTATGGCGCGTTCGAGCTGCAGCGACTGGAGGAGGTGCTGCGCCGGAACGATCGGGCCGACCTGTACGCCGTGGCGACCGCGATCCGCCGGAAGCTGGGCCGGCACGAAGAGGGGTACGACCTCGCCTTCCTCGAAGCCTATTATGCGGCGCTGCGGCATCATCTTGAACGAAAATTGCTGTTCGGCCAGCGAAAGCGCGACAAATTCGATCAGTTTGGAGCGGCTTAGCGTACGGTTATACCCGCCGTTAACGGGTGACGGTGCATGTCGCCGCCATGGCGACAGGCATCAGCAGGCAGCGGATCGGATGGATAACCGCGCTGTGCTATTTCCTGCTGTCGTCCCTTACGATCCTGGCGAACCAGCAGGGCGGGCTGTCGAGTATGACGCCGGCGACGCCGTTCGTGCTGGCATTGCTGATCGCCCGGCCGCGCCGCGACTGGCGATCGATCCTGATCGGCGCGGCGATCGGCAGCATGGCTGCGACGTCGCTGTTCGGGTTCGGCCCGGCATCGGCAGTGCCGATGGCGATCGCCAAGGTGGGCGAGGTCGGCCTGGCGGCGTGGCTGTTCCGCAAGCTGCGCGTGCGGCGCGGCTATTTCGGATCGCTCGACCGGATCGCGCGGTTCGTCGCGGCGGTCGGCGTCGTTGCCCCCGCCCTTGGCGCCACCGCCGCAGCCAGCGTCGTCGCGATCCGCCTAGGCCTGCCGTTCGACCGGCAATGGCGCATCTGGTTCGTCGGCCACAGCCTGAGCATGATTACCATGACCCCGATATTGTCGCTGCTGCTGACCGGGGCGGTCGGACGGATGTGGCGCAGCGCCCATCGGCAGCAACGGGTCGAAGCCGCGGTGCTGCTGACCACGACGGCGGCGGTAACCGCGGCGGTGTTCGCGCAGAACGATCGGCCGCTACTGTTCCTGCCCGTGCTGCCGGTGATGCTGACCACGTTCCGCCTGGGTCTGCCGGGCGCGGCGGCCGCCGCGATCGTGCTGGCGCTGGTCGGCGGCTATGCCACGGCAAAGGGACTGGGCCCGACGACCTTCATCGCCGGCGACCTGCAGTCGCGGATGGAGTTCCTGCAATTCTACCTCGCCTGTACCGTCCTGACGACCTTCCCGGTCGCCGCGGACCTCAGCCGGCGGCAGGCGCTGTATCGACGCCTGCGCGAGAGCGAGGCGCGCTATCGCCTGCTCGCCGACCATTCGACCGACATCGTGCTGGGCATCGATACCGGCGGGCGGATCAACTATCTCTCCCCCTCGATCGAACAGATTGTCGGGCGCAGCCCGGCGCAGCTGCAGGGCCGCCGCGCGCTGGAGATGGTGCACCCGGTGGACCGTGACCTGGTCCTGGTCGCCCACCGCGACGCCGTGACCGACGTGCAGGGCACGCAGATCGTCGAATATCGCGCGCGCGTGACCAGCGGCGCACTGCGCTGGTTCGAATCGCACACCCGCGCGGTGCAGGACGATGTCGGGCGGGTGACCGGCACCGTGTCGATGATCCGCGACGTGTCGCACCGCAAGACGTTGGAGGCCGAATTGTCGCGCGCGGCATCGACCGACCCGCTGACCGGCCTCGCCAATCGTCGGGTGTTCGACGCGGCGCTGGCGCAGCGGATCGACGTCGCCGCGCAAGGCGGCATCGCCGGATGCGTCGCGGTGTTCGACATCGACCATTTCAAGGCGGTCAACGATCGCCATGGCCACGACACCGGCGACCATGTGCTGCAGGCCTTTGCCCGGATCGCGCGCGGCGTGATGCGCGATGGCGATGTCGTCGCGCGGCTGGGCGGCGAGGAATTCGGCGTCCTGTTCCCCGGCACCGGCATCGAACAGGCACAGGCGCTGTGCGAGCGGCTGCGCACGACGCTGTCCGCCACCAAGCTGCGCCATGGCAGCACGATCGTCGAGCTGACCGTCAGCGCGGGGATCGCGACGGTCGACGGCATGGCGAACGCGGCGGCGGTGCTGCGCGCGGCCGACCGGGCGCTGTACGGCGCCAAGGCCGAGGGTCGCGACCGGTTGCAACTGGCCGCCTGATCCCATCGCGGCACGGCCGCCGCGCATTGCCCATGTCGCCCGCGGCGCAATCGGTGCTAAGGTGATCGGCTATCGGTGAATGGGGAGAGGCTGCTTTGCGCGAGACATGGTATCGCGACCCGCGCGTGGGGCTGGCGGCGGCGGCGCTGGCCGGTGTCGCGGTCGGCATCGCGGCGGGAACGGCCGGACAGCCCGGGTGGCGCATCCTATTGCTGGCGCTCGCAGGCTTTGCGCTGGTCGCCTGGGGCTGTTTCGCGGTGCAGGGCATCGCATGGCTTTGGCGGCAACCCGACCGCGCCGACGTGCTGCGCGCGCTGACGTTGCAGCGCAGCCAGCACGCTTTCAACCATGCCGCATGGAGCCGGTTCGACCGCGACGCCGCGATGCTCCGGATGCTGCTGGCCGAACGCGCGCTGATCCCGAGCGAGGCGGAGCTGGTACGCCACGCGATGGCGGTCGAACAGTTCGACGCGGTGGCCGCGACCCTGCCCGACTTTTCGCAGGCCGCCGCGCACTGGTACGACATTGCGTCGCAGGGCCATTCCGGCCTGCCCCCGGCCACCCCGGTCCCGACGCCCGCCGCGCTGGAGGAGGCCGCGCAGCAGCTGCCTGCGTCGCTGACGGGCGAGGACGATCGCCGCGCGGCGCTGCATTATCTGGCGGTGCGCAAGCGGCTGGCGGCCGATCGGGCCGCGGTCGAGCGGGAGCGGACGGCCGCGCTGCGCAAGCTCGCCGCGCCGCCGCCGGGCGTGCCGGTGGAGTGACGTGATCTTTCCCGCTCGCGGGGAGGGGGACCAAGCGCAGCATGGTGGAGGGGGTGATCCGCATACGGCGCCGTTGCGTTGCGAGGCCAGCCCCCTCCACCATCGCCTTCGGCGACGGTCCCCCTCCCCGTGCCGGGAAGGATCTACCGCGCCAATATCCGCCGTGCCTGCTTCAGGTGCGGGGCGTCGACCATTTTCCCATCGACCTGCAGCGCGCCGGCATCGGGGTTCGCGGCGAAGGCGTCGACGATCGCCTGCGCCCGCGCAACCGCCTCTGCCGAGGGGGTGAAGGCAGCGTTGATCGCGCCGACCTGCGCCGGGTGGAGTGCCATCATGCCGGTAAAGCCGTCGCGCGCGGCACGGGCGGCATAGGCGGCAAGGCCCGCTTCGTCGCGGATCGCGGGATAGACGGTATCGATCGCCGCGACCCCGGCGGCGTGTGCGCCGAACAGGGTGAGCGACCGCGCCAGTTCGTAGGGCGCGGTGTAGCGACCATCCGCCTCGCGCGAGGTCGCGGCACCGATCGCGGCGGGCAGGTCCTCCGCACCCCAGGTAATGCCGGCGAGGCGGTGGGAGACCGCGCCGTAGCTGCCGAGCTGAAAGATCGCCGCCGGGGTTTCGGTCGCGATCGGTAGCAGCGCAATGTCGGCGAGGCCGCGCTCGGCCAGCAGCGCATCGAGCGCGACGATGGTCGCCGCCCCTTCCGCCTTGGGCACCATGATCCCGTCCGGGCGGGTGCCGGCCAGCGCGTCGAGGTCGGCGAGCGCCAGCGGGCCGTCGACCGGGTTGATCCGCACAAAACGCGGCAGCGACGCCGGCTCGTGCAGCCAATCACGGACGGCGGCGCGGGACACGTCCTTGGCCGAGGCAGCGACCGCGTCCTCCAGATCGAGAATCAGCGCGTCGGCCCCGCTCGCCGCCGCCTTGGCAAAGCGGTCGGCGCGGTCGCCGGGGACGAAGAGGAGCGAGCGCAGCGTCATGGCCGGCGCTGCAGCAGCGCGGTACGCAGGCAGCGACACACCACCTCGCCCCGCTGGTTGTGCAGTTCGTGGGTGAAGGTGACGATGCCGGCATCGGGACGCGAGCGGCTGTCCTTCAGCGCCGTTACCTCGGTCGTGGCACGCAGCGTATCGCCGAGGAACACGGGCTTCGGCATCACCAGCTGGTCGTAGCCGAGGTTCGCGACCAGCGTGCCGAGCGTCGTCTCGCCCACCGACAGCCCGACCATCAGCGCGAAGGTGAAGGTGCCATTAACGAGGATCTGGCCGAACTCCGACGCCTTGGCCGCCTCCGCATCGATGTGCAGCGGCTGCGGGTTGTGGGTCATCGCCGAGAACAGGAGATTGTCGGTTTCGGTCACGGTGCGGCGGATCGGGTGGTCGATCCGGTCGCCGACCTGCCAGTCGTCATAATAGCGGCCGGTCATGCGGCGTCCTTCTCGATGCGGGCCAGGACGACACCCTCGGCCACCTGTCCGCCGGGGGTGGCGGAAAGGTCAGCGACCACGCCGTCGAACGGGCTGAGCAGCGCCTGTTCCATCTTCATCGCTTCCAGCACGACCAGCCGCTGTCCGGCGGTCACGCGGTCGCCTGCCGCGACCTCGACCGCGACGATGCGGCCGGGCATGGGCGACAGGATCACGCCGTCGCCGGCCGACGCGCCGCCACCCTGCCCCGCGACCGGCGCGGCGAAGGGAAAGGCTTCACCGGCGGCGAACAGGACGCGCTCAACGCCGACCTGCGCGATGCTGCCGCCGGGTGCGGGCGTGGCGAGGCGGGTGGCGCCGCCGATCGCCACCGCCACCCGTGCGTCGGGCGCGGCGTTCAGGCGGAAGCCGGGGAGCGCACGCCATGGATCGGTTCGGTCACGCTGGACCAGTGCCGCCGCCGCCGCTCCAGCGATGGCGTCCGATGCGCTGCCATCGGGGACCAGCCGGTCGGCGTGACGTTCGATGAAGCCGGTATCGATCGCCTCGGCCACGAAATCCGGATCGCCGGCGCAGCGGGCAAGGAAGGCGGCGTTGGTGCGCACCGGCCAGACCTGTACCGACGCGGCGGCCACAGCCAGCTTGGCAGCAGCGGCAGTGCGGGTGGGGGCGTGGACGATCAGCTTGGCGATCATTGGGTCGTAATGCGGCGTGACCGCATCCCCCTGCTCCACCCCGGCATCGACGCGGAGGTCGGTCGGCAGGTGGAGATGCGTCAGCGTGCCGGTCGAGGGCAGGAAGCCGGTCGCCGGATTCTCGGCATAGAGCCGCGCCTCCATCGCCCAGCCGGTGATCGACAGGTCCGCCTGCCGTTTGGGCAAGGTTTCGCCCGAAGCGACGCGCAGCTGCCATTCGACCAGATCGGTGCCGGTGATCGCCTCGGTCACCGGATGTTCGACCTGCAGCCGGGTGTTCATTTCCATGAACCAGATGCGATCGGCGCGTAGGCCTTCGGACGCGTCGGCGATGAATTCGATGGTGCCCGCCCCGACATAGTCGACCGCGCGGGCGGCGCGGACGGCAGCGTCGCACACCGACGCGCGGGTGGCCGCGTCCATGCCGGGCGCGGGCGCTTCCTCGATCACCTTCTGGTGGCGGCGTTGCAGCGAGCAGTCGCGTTCGAACAGGTGGACGGCGTTGCCGTGGGTGTCGCCGAACACCTGCACCTCGATATGGCGGGGCGACAGGATGTATTTCTCGATGAGCACGCGGTCGTCGCCGAAGGAGGCGGCGGCTTCGCGGCGGCAGCTGTCGAGCGCGTCGGCAAAGGCGGCCGCGTCATCGACGCGGCGCATCCCCTTGCCCCCGCCGCCGGCCACCGCCTTGATGAGGACGGGGTAGCCGATCGCATCCGCCTCGGTCTTCAGCCGCGCCGGCGACTGGTCCTCGCCCAG
>CAJYRU010000323.1 GCA_913777295.1 uncultured Sphingomonas sp.
TCGCGCGCGGCGACATGGTGATGGTGCCGCTACTGCTGTGGGGCACCGCCGGGACCACGGCGGGCAATTATTTCTGGTACGCGGTCGGGCGGCGCTTCGGCTATCAGGGGCTGAAGCCGTTCGTCGACCGCTGGGGCCGGTGGCTGACGGTCGAATGGGAGGATGTGGAAAAGCTCCACCGCTTCTTCCGCAAACATGGCGGCAAGACGGTCTTCATCTTCCGCTTCATGCCGACGTTCCGCACGATGATCTCGCTGCCCGCCGGCATGGCCTGTATGCCGCGCTGGCGGTTCCTGCTCGCGACGTTCACCGGCAGCATCATCTGGAACGCGGTGCTGGCCTATGCCGGACTGTGGCTGGGGTCGAATTTCGAACAGCTCGACCATTATGTCGGGCCGGTCGCGATCGCCATGTCTGCGGCGATCGTGGTCGGCTATATCTACCGCGTCATCACGTGGAAGCCGCGCGCGCAGCGTTGACCGCCGCGCGCGGGCCACATCAGCGGAGCCGCAATGCCTTCAGCACGTCGGCCCACGACACATATTTGAAGTTCTGTGTGTCGGGCGCGTTGTCGCCGTCCTGCGCGACCATCAGCCCCTTGGGATATTTCGGCCCGAAATTGCCGAGGATCAGGTCGATCCCGTCGGTCTCGCTGGTCCCGTCGATCGCCCCGCCACCGATGCGGAACCGTCCGGCATAGGTGACGCCCGGCAGGCGATAGAGGGTGTACGCACTGTCGCCCTGGCTGCTGACGACCAGATAGCCGCCGGCACGCCCGGCCGGAGCCAGCGCCAGCCCCTCGGCATCGGCGACCAGCGTCGTGCCGTCCACCTTCGCGATCGCCGTTCCCTCGACCGGCGCCGCAGGATCGGCGGCGAAGCGCCACAGCCCGACATCCTCCTCCGCGACATACAGGATTCCGGTACGGTCATCGACCACGCAACCCTCGGCCTGCGTCCCGACCTTCATCGACCGCACGGTGCGCACCACCGGGGTCGCTCCGGCCAGATCGATCGACACCTGATCGATCCGCCCGTCCTTCATCACGACGAAGCCGAACAGCGCGTGGTCGGCCTTCCGCGTCCACAAGCACATGCCATAGGCCTCGCCCGCGCCGACCGGATAGCGGCCCATCGGCACCAGCCGTCGGGCGACCGTGTCGAGCGTGAACAGCGCGACATGCGCATTGGCTTCGTCCGCCCGGTCGCTGGCCGCCGCGATCACCCGGCCGCCAACCTCGCGCAGGTCGACATTGTTCAGTCGCGCGGCGGGCGTGAAGCTCAGCCTTTTGCCCGACAGGTCATAGACGTGGATGCCGGCCTTCTTGTCCGTCCCGATCACCAGGCTTGCGGCGGGGTTGCGCCGGTTGCGCCAGATGGCGGGATCGTCGGCGGCGTCGGCGGCGGTATCGACCGGATCGGTTTCCGCCACCGCCGCCACCTGCGGCACGGCGACGGGCGTGGCCGGCGGGGGCGTGACCGCGCACCCGCCGAGCAACATCGCGGCAAGCGTGCAGCGCCGCATCAGAAGTTCACCCGCACGCCGGCCTGATACCGGCGGCCGAACGTCTCGCGCTCGATGGTGTAGCGCGTGTCGCGGACATAGCGCCGACCGGGACCGCCCAGCAGGTTGCTGAAATTGCCGAACAGTTCGACATTGCCGTTGATCGCATAGCGGACCGATGCGTCCAGCTCGTCGTCCTTCGCCCAATAGAAATCGCCGCCGTCGACGCCGCGATTGACGCCGTTGATGACCTGGAAATCGCCCAGTTCGTCCAGCCAGCGCGACCGGTTCTGATACTGGACCCGCGCCGAGAAGCCGTATTTCTCGTAATAGACGCCAAGGTTGTAGACCGCGTCCGACGCGCCGGGCAGCGGCACGCGGCGGCCATCGGGCGTTTCGGCACGGCTGCGGTTCAGCGTCGCGTTCAGCTGTACGCCGAACCCGCCCATCCAGTCGGGCAGGCCAAGGTCGCCGATGAACGGGTCGAGCTGCTGCTGGATCGCGCCTTCGATGCCGAGGATCGACCCGTTGCCGCCATTGTCGATCGTCGAGAAATCATATTGCGACCGGTCGACCCCGCCCAGGTTCAGTATGTCGCTGCCAAAGGTGCGGCTGGTATCGAACAGCACGTCGCGCAGCCGCTTGTAATAGGCGCCGAACGACAGGAAGCCGGCCGGTGCGACATAATATTCGACATAGGCATCGACCCCCATCGCCTTTTCCGGCTTCGCATCGGGGTTGCCGCCCGAAATGGTCAGGTTGGCGTCGTTGTACGTCAGGTTCGGGCGCAGCTGGTCGTAATCGGGCCGCGCCGCGCCGGTGTTGAACGACAGCCGCGCCTTCATCTGCGGCGTCACGTCGTAATTGATGTGCAGGCTGGGATAGACCAAAGTCATGTCGCGATCGACGGTCAGCGGCGTGAAGGTCGTGCCGTTGGTGACGAACGCCGACGACTGGTTGCGGATATGTTCGATCCGCGCGCCGCCGATGACATTGCCCCATCCGGTCGTGACCGTGGCCATCGCATAGGCGGAATAGATGCGTTCGTTCACATCGTACAGGTTCGCGATCTGGTTGCGATACGCACCGACCGTCTTCGCCCGGTCGACCAGGTCGAGGATCTGATCCTTGCCGAAATACTGGAAGGTGTAGCCGAGCGGCAGCTTGCCCTGGAATCCGCCGGGGATCGCGATCTGGCTGTAGCCGGTCGGAATGCCCGCCGCGCTGAACTGGGCCGCGCTGTTCAGTTCGAGCAGGCGTTCGTCGACCGACTTGGTACGATCGTCGAAGCGCAGGCCGAACGCAAAGGTCGTCTTGTCGCCGAACAGGCCGTCGACGTCATGCTGCAGGTCGATCCGCGCGGTATAGGCGTCGGTCGTGTCGGCGGCGAGCAGCGAGCGCAACCGGGCCAGCGAGCGCGGGAAATCCTCGATCGCGGTCACCCGCGCGCCGCGGCTGAACGTGCCGTTGGCGTTGCGGATGGTGCGGTACAGCTCGATCTTCGCAAGCTGCGGATCGGACAGGTCGTACCCCACGGTCAGGCGGTTGGCGGCATTCGCGCCATTGGTGCCGAACGACGGGCTGTCATAGTTCAGCTGCGCCGGCTGCGTCCGGTCGTCGATCGACCTTGTATAGTTCGCCCGCCACGACACGCGCCACGTGTCGAGGTCGTGATCGCCGCCCAGCGTGTTGGTGAACACCGACTGCTTGTAGGCGCGCACCGTGAAGTTGGAATTCAGGTCGATGCCGTACACTGTCCCCTTGAACGGGGTATTGCCGGTGCAGATGTCGGCATAGCCGGTGGTGCCCGCCGCCGGCGTCGCGTTGACGGTGCAGGCGGCGGTGCCGGTGGGGACACGCGACTGCTGGTCGTCCAGATCGACGATATAGTTGTTGCGCTGTTCGTCGTCCTGGAACGCCGAATAGATGGTTTCGGCAAAGATGCGGTGGCCGGGTGCCGGCTTCCAGTCCAGCCGGGTCGACAGCGCGTAATTTTTGCGGACCAGCCGATACAGCTTGTTCTCCGTCTCACGCGCCCAGATGCGGTCGGCAAAGCCCGGCCGCGCGTCCTGTGCCACGGTTTCCCAATCGGTTTCGAAATTGTCGGTCACCATGCCGCGCCGGTACAGGCTGGCCGACGACGATACCGCGAATTCGCCGATACCGGTGTCGAACCGGTCGGACACGACCAGCGACCCTTCGAACTCCCGCCGGTTGCCCAGTTCGACGATACCGTATCCGGCCTTGCCCGCGACATGAAACCCGTTCCGGTCGAAGCCCGACCGGGTGATGATGTCGACATTGCCCGAAATCGTCTCGCCTACCATGTCCGGCGTCACCGCCTTGCGCACGATGATCTGCTTGGCGATCGCCGAGGGGATCGAATCGAAACGGGCGGCGCGCCCTTCGGGGCTGACGACGTTGACGCCATCGAACGACAGCGTGGTCCACCGCTTGGGTGCGCCGCGCAGGTTGACATAGCGGGCCTGGCCCTGGTCACGCTCCACGCCAACACCGGGCAGGCGGCTGATCGCCTGGGCGATATTCTGGTCGGGCAGGCGGCCGACCGCGTCGGAGGCGATCACCGACACCAGTGCCGGGCTGTTGCGCTGGATTTCGAGGGCCGCGGCTTCGGATTCGGCGATCGGGCGGGTGCCGCTGACCACGATTTCCTGCGCATCGTCGTCGGCCGTCATCGGTGCGGCAGCGGCGGGCGCGTCCTCGGGCGCCGCGGCATGGGCGGCGGTCGGCAGGATCGCGGCACCGCCGAGCAGCGCACGCACGAAAAGGCCCCGCGTGGAGCGCGTGAAAATTGCAACCATGTCTGTTCCCCCTCGGAAGCGCTTGCGGCTTCCCGTGTGGCCAGCGCCCTGCCGTGGGGCGATGGCATGGGGATTACGGATGCGTTACGGATCCGTGACGTACCGCCGTGCGCCATGAAGTGTGACCGTATTGCAACATCCCGCTGCCGGAGTTGCGGCGGACACGACAACGCCGGCATCGCTTGCGCGACACCGGCGTCGATCGTCCAGCATTCACTTCGTCAGAAGCGCGCGCCCAGCTCCACGCCATAGAAACGCGGCTCGCCGCGGATATAGGTCGGCACGCCGAAGCCGCCGCCGGTGTTGCCCGCGTCGATCAGATAGCGTTCGTTGGTCAGGTTGCGTGCAAAGCCGCCGATGGTGAACCGCTCGCCCAGCTCCACGCCGGCGCGCAGGTTGAACAGCGTATAGCCCGGTGTCGAGATCGCTTCCCGGTTGGGCAGTTCGAAGAACACCTTCGACCGATAGGTCAGGTTCGGCACGGCATAGAAGGTCACCGATCCGACCGGCACCCGCAGATTGGCACCCGCCGATGCGGTCATGTCCGGCTGCAGCCGGAAGCGGTTGCCCGCGAAGACGCCGTTGGTCGCATCTTCGCCGATCCCGCCGTCGAGATAGGCAAAGGTCCCGAACAGCGACAGCATCTGCCCGACGCGCAGATTGCCCTCCAGCTCGACGCCCAGATTGTCCGCCGACCCCGCCGAACGCGTGGTGGTGACGCCGTTTTCGGTTACCGACACCTGGAACCCGTCATAGCGCTGATAGAAGACCGACGCCGCGCCGGTGAACGGGCCGACGCGGCCCTTGATGCCGCCTTCGTAATTCCACACCAGTTCCTCGGGCACGATCTGGAGCGCGGGGATCACGCTGGCAGTCGCGCTGCTGCCGGTGCGCGCCGCGCCCAGCTGCACCACCGGCGACCGGCGGCCCTTGCTGACCGTCGCATACAGGTTGACCGCATCGGACAGCCGCAGCAGCGCGTTGAAACGCGGCAGCACCGCGGCGAAGCTGCGCTCCGCCTCGAACTTCGCGCCGTTCGTGTTGGCGGTGCCGAGCAGGCTGGTGAACACCCCCGCCCCGGCGAGCAGCCGCGAGAAGGGCTGGACCGAGCTGTATCCGGACTTGCGATCCTCGATCAGCACCCGCGCCCCGGCGGTGAGTTCCAGCGCGGGGACCGGAATCCATGTCGCGTCCGCAAACATCGAATAGGTGTCGTTATTGCCGAAGTTGGTGAACACCGCCGCATAGGGCAGTTCGGTGAGCGCGCCCCTCGACAGCACCGCCGTTGCCCGCGCGCCCGGCACCGTGCCGTTGGCCGCGACGCAATTCGGTCCTGTCGGAATGCCCGCCTGGTTCAGGATCGCCCGGATCGGCGCATAGCCGGCGGTCACCGAACAGGCGAGATAGGTCCCTTCCTCGGTCGAGAACGGCACCCGCTGGAA
>CAJYRU010000324.1 GCA_913777295.1 uncultured Sphingomonas sp.
CGACAATCCGTTGATGGTGCCGGAAACCGGCAACGCCGCTGATTTCGCGCGCTTCCTGTGGCCGACCATCGGGCGGGGCGGCATCGGCTGGGCGCCGTTCGGCATGGATGCGACCGGCTATTACAACTACCCGCTGGGCGCGGTGACGCTGGACGACGCGACGATCGAGGCGTTTGCCAGCAAGTACCGGTTCCTGAAGCCCATGGCGCGCGGCTGGGCGACGCTGGCGTTCCGGCATCCCGGCTGGGGCACGGCCAAGGGCGCGCCGGATGCCGAACAGACCAGGGTCATGGGCCGGTGGAGCGTGTCGGCCAAATATGGCGAATGGCAGTTCGGGTCGATGGATTCGCCGTGGCTGAAGGCCGAACCGCCGGCCGCCGCCGCGCAACCGGTCGGCGGCGCGGCCGTGCTGCAACTGGCGCCCGACCAGTTCCTCGTCACCGGCACCGATGTCCGCGTGTCGTTCGACGTGGCGGACAAGGCGAAGGGCGACACCGCGATGCTCATCAAGGTCGAGGAAGGGACGCTCGACGATGACGGCAGCTTCCGCGCGCGCCGGGTGATGAACGGCGACCAGACCGATTATGGATTGAACTTCACCGCGCAGCCGATGCTGCTACGCGTGACCATGGGAACGTACCGCTGATGAAGACGCTTCGCTGGACGCTGTTGTCGCTGGCCCTGTCGGCCTCGTTGCCGGCGCTTGCCGCCGATGTGGCGAAGGTTCCGGGCGGCGTGGTCGTCACCCCTGACGCCGGCCCAGCCAAACGAGTGCGGGTACTGGTCTATGGCCCCGACCGCTTCCGCGTGACGGCGGTGCCGGACGCGCAGCTCGACACGCCTGACAGCCTGATGGTGACCGCGAAACCGGCGGGTGACTTCACCGTCAGCCAGACCAAGGGCGTCGTGGTGGTGAAGGCGGCGGGCGGATCGGCCGAGATCGACCTGAACGACGGGCAGGTGCGGTTCCGCGACGCGGCGGGCAAGCTGACGCTGGAGGAAGCGCCGCGCGCCGGCTTCGTGCCGGTCACGGCCGGTGGCGAGAAGTTCGTCGCCATCCGCCAGCAGTTCAACCGCGGGACCGACGAAGGCTTCTATGGCCTTGGTCAGCACCAGAACCGGCAGATGAACTATAATGGCGAGGACGTCGAACTCGCCCAGCACAATATGGACATCGGCATCCCGTTCGTCGTGTCGACGAAGAATTACGGGGTGTTGTGGGATAACAACGGCATCACCCGCTTCGGCAATCCGCAGGCGTATCGGCTGGTCGGCGACGGCATGAAGGTGATGTCGGGCGGCAAGCCCGGCTGGCAGGCGCAATATTATCTGGGCGACAGGCTGGCCGTCACCCGGACCGAGCCGACGATCAACTATCAGTTCATCAAGGATCAGGCGAACTGGCCGGCGGCGGCCAAGGCGCAGACGGTCGCCGCGACCACGGGCCAGAATACCGCCGGCAATGCGGTGCAGACGCAGAAGGTCGTGTGGACCGGCACCGTCCTGCCGTCGGTCACCGGCGTCCAGAAATTCCGCCTCTATTCGTCGAGCTACGTAAAGGTGTTCGTCGACGGCAAGGAAGTGCTGAACCGCTGGCGGCAGAACTGGAACCCGTGGTTCCATAATTTCGACCTGCCGATGACCGCCGGCAAGGCCGCCGAGGTGCGGATCGAGTGGGAGCCGAATGCCGGCTATATCGCGCTGTTCCAGAACGATCCGCTGCCGGAGGCCGACCGCCATTCGCTATGGTGGTCGTCGGACGTCGCCCATGCGCTCGATTATTATTATGTCGGTGGCAAGGACATGGACGGCGTGATCGCCGGCTATCGCGCGCTGACCGGCAAGGCGGCGCTGATGCCGCGCTGGGCATACGGCTTCTGGCAGAGCCGCCAGCGCTACAACACCCAGGACGAATTGCTGGGCGTGGTGCGCGAATATCGCAAGCGGCAGCTGCCGATCGACAATATCGTACAGGACTGGTTCTACTGGCCCGAGGACCAGTGGGGCTGCCACTGCTTCGACCCCAAGCGTTTCCCGAAGCCGCAGCAGATGGTCGACGAAATCCACGCCAGCGATGCGCGGATCATGATTTCGGTGTGGCCGAAATTCTATCCGAACACCAAGAATGCGCAGGAACTGGCGGCCAAGGGCTATCTCTATCAGGGCAACCTGATCGCGAAGGAACGCGACTGGGTCGGCAAGGGCTATCTCAACACCGATTACGATCCCTACGCCCCCGAAGCGCGCGCCATCTATTTCCGGCAGATGAAGGAGGCGCTGGTCGACAAGGGCTTCGACGCATGGTGGATGGACGCGACCGAACCGGACATCCATTCGAACCTGTCGATCGAACAGCGCATGGACCGGATGGGGCCGACCGCGCAGGGGCCGGCGCAGGAATTCTTCAACAGCTATCCGCTGGTCCATGCCGAGGGCGTCGCCGACGGCCTGCGCGTCGCGAAGCCAGACGTGCGACCGTTCATCCTGACCCGGTCGGGCTATGGCGGTATCCAGCGCGCCAGCGCCGCGCTCTGGTCGGGCGACGTCGCGTCGCGCTGGGACGATCTGCGCGACCAGATTTCGGCGGGCGTCAACCTGTCGATGTCGGGCATCCCCAACTGGACGCATGACATTGGCGGCTTCGCGGTCGAGGATCGCTACAGCAAGAAGGACCCGGCGCATCTGGCCGAATGGAAGGAACTGAATCTCCGCTGGTTCCAGTTCGGCGCGTTCAGCCCGCTGTTCCGCAGCCATGGCGAGACGCCGTATCGCGAAATCTATGAACTCGGCGCCAGCGACCCGGCGCTGTATCAGGCGCTCGGCAGCTATGACCGGCTGCGCTATCGCCTGCTGCCCTACATCCTGTCGCTGGCGGCCGAGAATTGGCACCGCGACGGCACGATGATGCGCGGGCTGGTGATGGACTTCGCGGCCGATCGCAAGACCTGGGGCATCGACGACCAGTATATGTTCGGCTCGGCCTTCCTGGTGGCGCCGGTGACGCAGTTCGGCGCGCGCAGCCGGCAGGTCTATCTGCCCGCCGGAGCTGACTGGTACGACTTCGCAACCGGCGCGTATCAGAAGGGCGGTCGGACGATCACCGCCGCCGCGCCGCTGTCGACGATGCCACTCTATGTCCGTGCCGGATCAATCGTGCCGACGGGTGCTGCGGTGCAGTCGACCGCCGAACAGCCCGATGGCCCCTATGTGCTGCACGTCTTCACCGGCAAGGACGGCGCCTACACGCTGTTCGAGGATGACGGCCGGTCGGAAGGATACCGCAAGGGCCAGTCGGCACAGATTCCGGTGACCTGGAACGAGGCGACGAAGACCCTGACCATCGGCGCGCGGCAGGGCAGCTTCCCCGGCATGGTCGGGCAGCGCGCGATGTCGGTGCGCTTCCATACGCCGGGCAAGGCGGTGGCGCCGGACTTTGCCGATAACAAGGCGACGGCGTTCGTCTATGACGGGCGGGCGGTGAGCGTGCCGTTGTCGGGGCGGCCGGTCATTCGCTAAAGGTCGTCACCCCAGCGAAGGCGGGGGTCTCTCGCGGCGAGGCGCGCGCCTTTGCCACGAGGAGATCCCAGCCTGCGCTGGGATGACGTGTGGGGTGCAGAGAGGGAATCGGCATGACGAACGCACAACGCATCCCCTTCGGCACCCTCGATGGCCAGCCCGCCGAGGCGATCGACCTCACCGCCGGCGCCCTCTCCGCCCGCATCCTGCCACTGGGCGCGACGCTCCAGTCGCTGTGCGTGCCCGACCGCGACGGCATGGTGGCCGATGTCGTGCTGGGGTTCGACGACGTGCAATCCTATCGCGACCGGCCCTCATGGTTCGGCGTCACGGTCGGTCGCTATGCCAATCGGATCGCGGGCGGGCGCTTCACGCTTGACGGCAAGACCTACGAACTGGAAACCAACAACGCCCCCAACCATCTGCACGGTGGGTCGGACGGGTTCGACCAGCGGCTATGGGACGTGGCGGAGGTCGGGCAGGACGACGGTGCGGCCTGGGTTCACCTGACGCTGACCAGTCCCGATGGCGATGCCGGCTATCCCGGCACGCTCCACGCCAGCGCGACCTACACGCTGACACCCGACGCACTGACCATCCGCTATGCCGCGACCAGCGACGCAGCAACCGTCGTCAACCTCACCAATCACGCCTTTTTCGACCTCGGCGGGCAGGGGGAAGCGTTGCGCCACCTGCTGACGATCGAGGCCGACCAGTTCCTGCCCGTCGATGCCACTTCGATCCCGACCGGCGAGCGGCGCGCGGTGGCGGGCACCCCGTTCGATTTCCGCGAGGCCCAGTCGATCGGCGCGCGGGTGCGCGACGGGCGCGACGACCAGATCGCGATCGGGCGGGGCTACGACCATAACTTCATCGTGCGGGGCGAAGCGGGAGCGTTGCGCCCGGCGGCGGTGCTGGTCGATCCGGCATCAGGCCGGGCGATGACGCTCGACGTAACTGCGCCGGGTTTGCAGCTGTATTCGGGCAATTTTCTGGGCGGCGCGGAGCCGGGCAAGGGCGGGCGGTTGTACCGACAGGGCGACGCCGTCTGCCTCGAACCGCAGGCATGGCCCGACACGCCCAACCGCAGCGACTTTCCCTCCGCCCGGCTGGACCCCGGCCGGCAGTGGCAGAGCGTGATGCGCTTCGGCTTCGGCATTGCGTAACGAAAGATTGCCGGGCGGCTCGCCGCTTCCGCGGCGCACAACGCGCCTTGACGAAATCGGTTGCATTTGCGAACGACCACGCATGAAGCACCCCCTTCTCCTCGCCGCCACTGCCGCGGCCTTCGCCCTTTCGGCCTGCGGTCAGCAGCAGCCGGAACAGCTCGACACCCGCGCGCCCGATCCGCTGGCATCGCAGCTCGCCAACCGCGCGCCGATCGAACTGCCGCCGCCCGTCAAGGCGAGCGTGACGTTCCGTTGCAAGGACAACAGCCTCGTCTATGTCGACTTCTTCGAAGGCGACACCCAGGCCAATTTCCGCGCGAAGCAGGATGCGATGCCCGTCCGCCTGAAGGCCGCCGAAAAGGGCAAGCCGCTGACCGCCGAAGGCGGTTACAGCCTGACCGGCACGCCGAAGAGCATCACCCTGACCCAGCCGGGCAAGGGTGCGCAGAGCTGCAACGCCTGATCGGAGTACCGATGCCGGCTCCCTTCCGGGCCGCTATCGTTTGACAGACTGACGGCCGGTGGAGCGATCCACCGGCCGTTTCTTTATTGGGGGAGGGCGCGGTGGCGACCGCCCGTCAACCTGCCACCGGCGTCACCCCAGCGCAGGCTGGGGTCTCATGGTGATGGTGCGGGACAGAAGCCGCGAGAGACCCCAGCCTGCGCTGGGGTGACGTATGTGTCTTGGGGCGACGGATGTGGCTGGGATCGACGTCCGTCACCCGGCCCTCAATATTTCACCCGCGTCGCGCGCAGCTTGTAACGCTTCAGCGCGTCCTGCACGCTGCCGCTGCCCGCCAGATGGCCGGCGCCGACCGCGATGAACACCGTGCCGGGGCGCTTCATCCGCTCCTCGATCCACTTGGCCCAGCGGGCGTTGCGATCGGTCAGCAGCACGCGCTTGAGTTCGGGGGAGACGGTCATGTCCTCGTTCATCGTCGCCGCCAGCGCGTCCGGATCGCCGCGCCGCCACTGGTCGACCATCTTGTCGATCGACTGGCCGGCGGTCGGCAGTTCCTTGATCGTCTCGGTCAGGAAGGTGACCTGCGCCGCATCCGACAGCGAATCGAAGAATCCGAACTGCTGGTCGAGCGTCTCGAGGCCGGTGATCGGCTTGCCCGCCGCCTTGGCCGCCTGCGAAATCGCCTGTTCCGCGCCGCTCGCCGGATCGTATCCCTGCTTCTGCAGCGTCACCAGCGTCAGCGTCGACGCCGCGAACCACGGGTCGAGCTGCTCCAGCGCGCCGGCGGGCAACCCGGCATCGGCCACTGCCTTGGCATAGGCGGGGCGTTCCGCCTCGGGCAGCTTCTCGCTGAGCTTCGGCCCGGTGACGTTCACCGCCGACTTCATCACCGCCGCCTGCGCCTGTTCCGGCGTGGGCATCGGGATTTCCAGCACGACCTCATTCGATTTGTCGAACGCGGTGCGGACCGCTTCATCGAACCACGACAGGCCGGGTTTCAGGACGTGGATCGTCCCGAACAGATAGATGGTCGTGTCCTTGTCCTTGACCACCCACAGTGCCGGATCGGCCTCGCCCGCCGGCAGGTCGGCAACGGGGGCCGGCTTGGGTGCAGTCTGCGCCCAGGCGGGGGCTGCGGTCATCAACGTGAATGCGGCGGCGAAACGCAGCAGGATCGAGGACATCATGGTCTCCATGGCGCCGGGCAGGCCCGGCCATCGCCCCGTCATAGCAGCGCGCCGGTAACCGCAACAGGCAATTTGCCGTTCATCGATACGCCCGGAACGTCCGCACGCCACGCTTCGTTCAGCTCGTCCACGCCCCTGTTCTCAGGGCCTTGCCGGGAATTCCGCGATGACGAACGCCTCTGCTCCCGATCCCTCCGACGCGGGGAATGCGCGGCTCGCGATTGGCCCCGTCGCCGCGGCGCTGGCCGGGGAGGTGCAGGCGGGGTCCGTTCTGTTCATCGCGTCGGACGAAATGCGGGCGACGGCGCTGGCCGAGGTGCTGGCGGCGTTCGCCCCCATGGCAGAGGTCATCCATCTGCCGGCGAGCGACGCGCTGCCCGGTGACGACGCGCCGGCATCCCCCGGCAATGCCGGTGCGCGGGTCGCGGCGCTGCGGCGGCTGCGGATCGCCCATGGCCAAGGGCGGCCGGTCGCGTGCATCACCACGCCGGAGGCGACGGCGCTGCGCATTGCGCCGCCGACCGATTTCGACGCCGCACCCCCGGTCCTGCGCATCGGTGATGCGATCGATCTGGCCGAACTTGCCGTTCGGGCCGAGGAACTGGGCTATGTCCGCGACGACCGGGTCGACGAACCGGGCGAGGTCGCGGTGCGGGGCGGTGTCGCCGACATCTTTCCGGCCGATGCCGGCCAACCGATCCGGGTCACCGTCGAGGATGATCGCATCCTGTCGATCCGCAGCTATGATCCGGTGACACAGCGTGGCGATGTCGATTTGCCGGAGGTCACCATCGGTCGCGCCGCCGAGCCGGTGGCGCGCGACGGCGTGGCGCTGCTCGACCATCTGCCCGATGCTGCCATTGCGATGGACGGGGATGTGGCGGGGCGGCGCGCCCGCTTCCTCGATCTGGCGCAGGATGCGACCCGCCGCCGGCGGCGCGATGCCGCCGCGCTGGTCGATGCCGCGACATGGGATGCGATGCTGGCCGACCGCCGTCATATCGCGCTGCCTGACGGTGCGGCCGAACCGCCCCGCTTCGTCACCGGTCGCGCACCGGCCCGCGCCTTTGGCAGGTTCGCGCGCGAGGTGCTGGCGGATCAGCGGCTGGTGCTGGCCGGCAGCCCGCGCGACCTGCGCTTCCTGCGCAAGAAACTGGCGAAACTGGCGCGTACCGAACCAGTGACGATCGCGTCATGGGACGATGCGCTGCGTGCCGAGCCGGGTACCGCGATGCTGCTGGCCGCACCGCTCGATCGCGGGTTCATGGCGCCGGGCGTGACCGTGGTAACCGGCGGCGACCTGCTCGGCGGACGGGCACGCGGCGACGAACTGGCGGCGGCCGGCGCCAACCCGCTGTTCGCAGAAGCTGGCGAACTGCGCATCGGCGACGTCATCGTGCATGAGGATTTCGGCATCGGCTGCATTGCCGGGCTGGAATCGCTACCGGGGGAGGGGGCGGGCGACGCCATCGTGCTGACCTATGCCAAGGACGCCCGGCGGCTGGTGCCGGTGATGGAGGCCGACCGCATCTGGCGCTATGGCGCGGACGGCGATGCGGTAACGCTCGACGCGCTGGACGGGGCCAGCTGGCAGAAGCGGCGCGGCGCGATCGACGCCGCAATCGCCGACAGCGCCCGCGAACTGGCCGCCATCGCCGCGACGCGCGACCAGCAGCGCGTCGACCCGATCGAGGTCGACATCGCCGCCTATGAACGCTTTGCCGCCGGCTTTCCCTTCACCGAAACCCCCGATCAGGCGCGCGCCATTGCCGCCGTCCGGGCCGATCTGGCGGCGGGCAGGCCGATGGACCGGCTGGTGATCGGCGATGTCGGCTATGGCAAGACCGAGGTGGCGCTCCGCGCCGCCGCGATCGCCGCGCTGTCCGGGCGGCAGGTGGCGATCGCCGCACCGACGACGGTGCTGGTCCGCCAGCATGTCGAAACCTTCCGCCGCCGTTTTGCGGGTACGGGGATCGAGGTCGCCGGCCTGTCGCGCCTGTCCGACGCGACCGAGAAGAAGCGGGTGAAGGCCGGCCTTGCCGACGGATCGATCGGTGTCGTCGTCGGTACGCAGGCGGTGGCGGGCAAGGGCGTTGCCTATCACGACCTTGCCCTGGTGGTGATCGACGAGGAACAGCGGTTCGGCGCAAAGGACAAGGCGCGCCTGCGCGACCTTGCCGACCATGTCATGACGCTCTCTGCCACGCCGATCCCGCGCACGCTGCAAAGCGCGTTGATCGGGTTGCAGCAACTGTCGGTCCTCGCGACGCCACCGGCCCGTCGCCAGCCGATCCGGACCGCCGTCGCCGATTTCGACGAGGTGACGGTGCGCACCGCCTTGCTCCGCGAACATACGCGCGGCGGGCAGAGCTTCGTCGTGGTCCCCCGGATCGAGGACATCGCCCCCCTCGAAGCACGGCTGCGCAAGCTCGCCCCCGAACTCGATCTGGTGGTGGCGCATGGCAAGATGCCGGCGGCGGAGATCGATGCGGCGATGGTCGGCTTTGCCGAGGGTGAGGGCGACGTACTGCTGGCGACCAACATCATCGAGGCCGGGCTGGACGTGCCGCGCGCCAATACGATGATCGTCCACCATGCCGACCGCTTCGGCCTGTCGCAGCTGCACCAGCTGCGCGGGCGCGTCGGGCGCGGCGGGCGGCGCGGGCAGATATTGCTGCTGACCGATCCCGACCAGTCGATTGCGGAAGCGACACTGAAGCGGCTGCGCACCTTGCAGGCGTTCGACCGGCTGGGCGCAGGCTTCGCGATCAGCGCCCGCGACCTCGACCTGCGCGGTGCGGGCGACCTGGTGGGCGAGGCGCAGGCCGGCCACATGAAGCTGATCGGCATCGACCTGTACCAGTATCTCCTCGGCCGCGCGCTGCGTGCCGAACGCGGCGAGGCGGTCGACCGGGTGGCACCTGAACTGCACCTCGGCATCGCCGGTTGCCTGCCCGAGGCCTGGATTCCCGAGGCCGAGATACGCCTGACGCTGTACGGCCGGCTGGCGCGGATCGAGGACGAAGGGACGCTCGATGCGTTCGAGGAGGAACTGGAGGACCGGTTCGGCACGCTGCCCGACGAAGCGCGGCTGCTGGTCGAGCTGGCGCGTGTCCGGCTGCTGGCCCGCGGCGCCGGCGTGGCAAAGGTCGATGCCGGCCCCGCCGCCATCGCGCTCACCCCGCAGCAGCGTGGCGATGCGCCCGAGGGGCTGGCCGAGAAGAACGGCCGCTGGATCCTGCCCGCGCGCATCGACGATGCGGAGGAACGGCTGGCGAGGGTCGGGGAAGTGTTGGAATCGATGGTGGCCTGAGCAGGTAAGCCCAACACGTCACCCCAGCGAAGGTTGGGGTGACGTGCGATCGGAACATCTGCTGGCGTTACCGCCCATCCTGTCGGATGATGGGCCATGACGAAAGCGATCTTTATCACCGGCGGCGGGTCCGGTATCGGGCGCGCGGTGGCGCAGTTGTTCGCGGCGCGCGGCTGGCGCATCGCCCTGTCCGACGTGAACGCTGCCGGGTTGGCCGAGACGGCGGCGTTGCTGCCCGGTGGCGCGGCGACCTTCGTGTTCGACGTGACCGACCGCTTGGGCTGGGACGGCCCGCTGGCAGAGTTCGCCCGGGGCGGCGGGATCGACGTGCTGTTCAACAATGCCGGCATCGCATCGGGCGGCGTCTTTGCAGACATGACGGCGGACGCGATCGAGCGGACCATCGCCGTCAACCTGACCGGCGTGGTCCATGGCGCGCACGCCGCCCATGCGTTCCTGAAAGCCAGCGGCGGGTGCCTGCTCAACACCGCATCGGCGGCGGGCATCTATGGCACGGCGGGCGCGGCGGTCTATTCGGCGACCAAGTTCGGCGTACGCGGGCTGACCGAGGCGCTGGACGGCGAATGGGCGGCGGACGGGATTCGTGTGCGCTCGCTTATGCCGGGGTTCATCGACACGCCGCTGCTCGACGCCTCGCTCGCCGGGACCAACTATAACGTCCGCCAACAGGTCCGCGCTTCCGGCCTTGAATTCACCCCGGTCGAGGTGGTGGCGCAGGCGGCATGGGACGCGGTGCAGGGCGATGCGATCCACACCCCCGTCGGCCCGACCGCGAAGCGGATGCGCTTCGCCGCGCGCTGGATGCCGGGCAAGCTCCGGCAGCAGATGCGGCGGCGATAGGGACCGCACAATCGTCATCCCCTCCTGCGCGGGAATGACGAAGCTCTCCTATTCCACCAGCGCGTCGATCGCCTGCGCCATGTCGATGTCGCGCTCCGACAGCCCGCCCGCGTCGTGCGTCGTCAGCAATATGTCGACCCGGTTGTAGACGTTCGACCATTCGGGATGATGGTCGGCCTTTTCCGCCAGCAGCGCGACCTGCGTCATGAACGCGAACGCCTGGCTGAAATTGTCGAAGGTGAAGCTGCGCACGATCGCGTCGCGGCTCGCGTCATGGTCCCAATCGGGCAGGCCGTCCAGCGCGTCGGCGCGCTCTGCCTGGCTCAGCGGTTCCATCGTCCCTCCCTTGTCTCCTGATGGCGATGGCCTATTGCTTGGCCCATGTCCGATCAAGCGCGAACCGCTCCGAGTGCCGAAGAGATGGAGGCGCTGGCCCGTGCCGCGCTGGCGCGTATCCCCGAACCCTTTGCCGCCCACCTGTCCGACATCGTGCTGCTGGTGGAGGAATTTGCCGACGACGAAACCCTCGCGGCGATGGAGATGGAGCCGTACGAACTGACCGGCCTGTATCATGGCAGCCCGGTCGGCGAGAAATCGATGTTCGATGGGGTGCGCCTGCCCGATCGCATCCACCTGTACCGGCAACCGCTGCTGGCCGAATGGTGCGAAACCGGCGTCGATCTGCGCGACCTGATCGCACATGTCGTGGTGCATGAGGTCGGCCATCATTTCGGCCTGTCCGACGACGACATGCACGCACTGGAAGACGCGGTGACGTGATCCTGGCATTGGATCGGGTCGCCTGCGCACGCGGCGGGCGGCTGCTCTTCACGCATCTGTCGCTGGCCTTGGCGGCGGGTGAGGCGGCGATCGTCACCGGCCCCAACGGCATCGGCAAGTCCAGCCTGTTGCGCCTCGCCGCCGGTCTGATCGCACCGTTCGAGGGACGCATCACCCGCTCGGGGCGCATCGCCCTGACGAGCGAGGACCTCGCGC
>CAJYRU010000325.1 GCA_913777295.1 uncultured Sphingomonas sp.
CTGGGGGTCGGCGGCATTGCCATCGGTCTGGCGGCGCAGGGCATCTTTGCCGACCTGTTCGCCGCGCTGTCGATCATCTTCGACAAGCCGTTCCGGCGTGGCGACAATGTCAGCTACGACCAGACCAATGGCGCGATCGCCGAGATCGGCCTGAAATCGACCCGCATCCGCTCGGTGACCGGTGAGGAGCGGATCATTTCCAACAAGAACCTGCTCGACAAGGAAATCACCAACAACACCCGCCGCGCCCATCGCCGCGCGTCGTTCGTGATTGGCGTCACCTATCAGACCGATGCCGAAACCTGCGCGCGCATCCCCGCCATCCTGCGCGAGGTGGTGGAGGCGGAGGCCCGGGTGTTCGTCCGCTGCGGCCTGATCGGGTTCGGGGCGTCGAGCATCGATTTCGAGCTGCTGTTCGATTCGGAAGGCGCGGATTATGCCGCCTTCTATGACGGGCGGACGGCGGTCGGCGTCGCGATCCTGCGCCGCTTCGCCGGCGAGGGGATTGAGATCGCGTATCCGACACAGGTCAACCTGACCGCGCGGGCCGATGGAACGATCGTCGACCCGGAGCCGATGCGCCCCTGATTCGAAAATCAGGTTTGGCGAACTACACCCGACATTCAGCGATTTTAGACCTTTCGGTGCGTAGTGGCTTGCGCACCAACACCCCCGCACTATGATCGCCCGAAAGATCGGGAGAGGATCGCAGTGGCCGAAATTACGGCAGCGGACATGGCAGCGCAGGTCGGCAGTGTGTGGCGATCCGACTGGATCGTGCTGGACCAGGCGATGATCGACGCCTTTGCCGACGCGACCGGCGATCGTCAGTTCATTCACGTCGACCCTGAAGCCGCCGCCGCGACGCCGTTCGGCGGGACGATCGCACACGGTTTCCTGCTGCTGTCGCTGATGCCGCGGCTGGCGGCGGCGAGCGACCAGCCCCGGATCGCCGGCGCGCGGATGCAGGTCAATTACGGCGGCAACCGCACCCGGTTCCTGACCCCCGTCCGGTCAGGCGCGCGCATTCGCGGGCGCTTCACGCTGCTGGCGATGGAGGAGAAACGCTCAGGCCAATGGCAGCAGACGACCGAATATGCCGTCGAGGTCGACGGTAGCGACAAGCCCGCGCTGGTCGCCGAATGGATCAGCCAATTCTTCACCTGAACCCGTCAAGGATTTCCCATGCGCTCTGCCGTCATCGTATCGACCGCCCGCACGCCCATCGGCCGCGCCTATCGCGGGGCGTTCAACAATCTGCCCGCGCCGACCCTTGCCGCCCATTCGATCCGTGCCGCCGTGGAGCGGGCCGGGATCGGCGGCGCGGAAGTCGACGATGTGCTGCTGGGCGCGGCAATGCAGCAGGGGCATCAGGCGAACAATATCGCCCGCACGGCGTTGCTCCGCGCCGGCCTGCCGATCGGCGTGTCGGGCATGTCGATCGACCGGCAATGCGCCAGCGGGCTGATGGCGATCGCCACGGCGGCCAAGCAGATCGTCCATGACCGGATGGACATCTGCGTCGCGGGCGGCGTGGAATCGATCAGCCTGGTGCAGACGCCGCAGATGCGCGTCGCGCCCGACCCCGAATTGCTGGCGATGCATGGCGACATCTACATGCCGATGCTGCAGACCGCCGAGATCGTCGCCGAGCGTTACGGCATCTCGCGCGAACGGCAGGATGCCTATGCGCTCCAGTCGCAGCAGCGCACCGCCGCGGCGCAGGCCGCCGGACGGTTCGACGCCGAACTGGTGCCCGTGACGGCAACGATGAACGTGGTCGACAAGGCGACCAAGGAAGTGTTGAGCCATGCGGTCACGCTGACGAAGGACGAGGGCAACCGCGCCGACACCACGATCGAGGGATTGCGGGCGCTGAAACCCGTGATGGGCGAACAGGCGGTCATCACCGCCGGCAATGCCAGCCAGTTGTCGGACGGATCGTCGGCTTCGGTGCTGATGGAGGAATCCGTCGCGGCAGCACGCGGGCTGCAGCCGCTCGGCCGCTATGTCGGCATGGCGGTGGCCGGGACCAAGCCGGACGAGATGGGCATCGGTCCGGTCTATGCGGTGCCCAAGCTGCTCGAACGCTTCGATCTGAGCGTCGACGACATCGGCCTGTGGGAGTTGAACGAAGCGTTCGCGGTGCAGGTGCTGCATTGCCAGGACGTGCTGGGCATTCCGAACGAGCGGCTGAACGTCAATGGCGGTGCGATCTCGATCGGCCACCCCTATGGCATGTCTGGGGCGCGGATGACCGGCCACGCGCTGATCGAAGGCAAGCGGCGTGGGGTGAAATATGTCGTCATCACCATGTGCGTCGGTGGCGGCATGGGTGCTGCCGGGTTGTTCGAGGTGCTTTGAGGTGGGAGCTTGATCTACGCATGTGGCAGCGGTGCTGGGTCGGCTGGTGGAAGTTGATCCATTCCTGTCGAAGCGGGCGGCCTTCCGGTGGAGGATGGGGGCGCACGGCAGGAGCCGATAGAGACCCCAGCCTTCGCTGGGGTGACGGGTTCGGGGCGGTGCGTCGGACTTTGGCGAGCGTAAGCCGTCCGCTTCCGTCATCCCGGCGCAGGTCGGGATTCATTGTGACGGGGGCTAGCGATGGAGCCGCGACCGTGCCGCATCCATGGATCCCGGCCTGCGCCGGGATGACGGGCTCGGGGTTGACGGCGGACACGGCCTCCCCTTCCCATCCGTTCGGTTCGAGCAGCTTCGAGCTTGTCGAGAAGCGTCCGTCGAGAACTCCGGCGTTCGGGGCAACGCCTTCTCGACTTCGGTTCTCGGCAGGCTCGAACCTGCGCTCGAAGCAAACGGATGGGGGGGGAAGGATGGACGGGTTCGGCGCTCGCCTTGTCCGTCGGCTGTATCCAGCCGCTCCCCCTCTTCCAACCCGTGTAGGATGGCCCATCCCCCCGGCATGGGCTGAACCGAGCGGGGCATTGTTCACCCGAAACGCCCTTGAAGGCGAGAGCGCTAGGAGTCAGCCGATCCGCTGCATCCAGCCATGCGGGTCGTTGCTCCGCCCGCGCTGGATGTCGGTCAGCTGCTTAAGCAGCGCCTGGGTCCGCTCGCCCGGCTGGCCATCGCCGATCTGGAAGCTGAAGTCCGCCGACGACACCTTGCCGATCGGCGTGACGACGGCGGCGGTGCCGCAGGCGAATGCCTCGACCAGGCGACCGCTGGCGGCGTCGGCCTGCCACTGGTCGATCGAATAGCGTTCCTCGCGGACCGTGATCCCCTGATCGCGAGCCAGCGTCAGGATCGAATCGCGGGTGATGCCGGGCAGGATCGTGCCGGTCAGCGGCGGGGTCAGCATCGTGCC
>CAJYRU010000326.1 GCA_913777295.1 uncultured Sphingomonas sp.
GCGGTGCGGAGGCGCCCGATCCGTCGAGGATCGCGGCGACCGGCAGGTCGGGGCGTTCGGGCAGGCGGACCAGATCGGCGGCATCGACCGCCAGCGCGGCGGCGATGCGGTTGAGCCAGCCGACCGACACGGTGCGCGTGCCGGTTTCGAGACGACCGATCGTCTGGGCAGTGGTCGGCGGCACGCAGCGGATCGCGACCTCCTCCAGCGTCAGACCCTGCGCACGGCGGACTTCGCGGATGGCGGTAATCATCGGGGCATCGTCCTTTACGCAAACCGATCTGGTACAAACGCTTTCCTACAACGATGCCGTCATGGCAACCCCGCCGGCGAATCGAAGGCGGGAGGCGGGGTTTGCGCGAACTGGTGGAGCGGCGGCTGGTCGAGGGCCGGGTGCGTGACGAGGCGGGCGGGCGGCGGGTGCAGGTGAACCTGCGCGAATCGCCGCTCGACTGGCTGCGGTCGCGGTCGCTGGTCGATGCGCGGCAATATGAAGCGGGCGAGCGGCTGCGCGGCGATTACGAACGCGCGGCACTGGGGCCGCGGGTCACGATGCGCTGGGACGCTGCGCCGCGCGGGGGGCGGGGGGCCCCCAGCGATCCGTCGGGCGGGCAGGTGGCGGCCAAGGCGCGGTTCGACGCGGCGGTGGCGGCGGTCGGGCCGGGGTTGTCGGACATCCTCTGGCGGACGGTGTGCGCGAACGAAGGGCTGCCGGCGGCGGAGAAGGCGCTGGGCTGGCCGGCGCGGGCCGGGCGGGTGGTGCTTACGCTGGCCCTCGATCGGCTGGCGGCGCACTATGCTTTGAAGAAGTAAGCCGGCACCGGCCCACTCCCCCTCCCCGCCACCCAATCAGGATATGCTCATGGGTGGCGGGGAGGGGGAGTGGGCCGGTGCCGGAACGACGAACCGCCGATAGGCCCAGCCGATGGCGATCAGCGCGCCGCCCAGCGCCATGAACGACAGGATGCGCAGCACCCCTTCGAGTGCGGCGGCGTCGATCAGGAAGACTTTCAGCGTGGTGAGGGTCAGCAGTGTCAGGCCGAAGCGGCGCAGGTCGGCGCTGCCACGCGCGATGCCGCGCCACAGCCACAGGATGGCGAGCGCCAGCATCGCGGCGGAATAGCCGCCATTCTCGGCGAGGCCGACCGGGCCGGTCAGGATCGTGCCGTGGGCGATCTGGCGAATGGTGGCGAGGGTGGCGATCAGGGTGAGCAGCGCGGCGAGCAGGTTGCGGCGCGGCAGGCCGGCCAGGCGCCACAGGATTGCGGCGGCAAGGGCGAAATGGAGCGTGGCGGCGTTGAGGATCGGGAGCGCGCCGACCGCCTGCGGTGTGAGCGCGGGGTTGAGGCCGAGCAGGTCGAACCACAGGATGCGCCCCAGCGCGAGGGTGAGCAGCGCAGTCGCCAGCCTGCGCTGGTGCTGCCACATGGCCCAGGTGGCGAGGAGCGCGAGGTCGGTCAGGATCGCGCGTTCGACGAAGCCCGACGCGCGGAAGGCTTCGGGCGTGGCGATGGCGAGCGGTTGCTTGAGCAGGACATAGAGGCCGGTGACGGCGATGCCGGTCGCGGCGGGCAGGATCAGGCGGCGGGCCGGGCCGAACAGGTCCGGCCGCACCCGACCCGCGCCGAGCAGGGCGAGCGCGGGGAGCAGGAGCAGGCGGGCGGCATCGCCGGCCGGGGGCAAGTGGAGATAGGGCAGTTCCTCCCACAGCAGCGACACCGACAGCGCCTGTGCGACATCGGCCAGCGGCGGCAGGGCGAGGGCGAGCAGGACCAGCGGAGGGAACAGCGCGAGGCGTTCGGGAATCGCCCGGTCGAAGCGGGCGGCGGCCAGCAGAATGCCGAGCGCGGCGAGCGGGGCGAGGACCGCCGGGAGCAGCGCGGCGGCTGCCAGGCCGGTGCCGAGCGCCGCAACGGCCACGCCACCGACCAGCCCCATGTCGCCCTGCCCGGCGCGGTCGCGGTGGCGCCACGCGAGGGCAGCGGCGGCGAGCGCGAGGGCGAGGTTGGCGAGCGCCCAAAGGGCGGGGGGCAGCAGGTCGGGGGCGACGATCTGCGCCGCCAGCAGCGGGGCGGCGGTGCCGGTGAGCGCGACGACCGCCCAGCCGGGCGCGCGGCGGGAGGCGGCACCGCCGGCGGCGCCGAACAGCAGCAGGGCGAGGGGCAGGGCGGCGGGCGTGGCATTGTCGCCCTGCACGAGGCCGAGTGCCACCAGCAGCGTGACGAGGATCGCGGCACCGATCGCGGCGGGCAGCAGCGCGGCGTCGCGCCATGCGAGGAACAGCGCGGCGGCGGAAAGGGTGAGGTAGAAGCTCCATGCCAGCGGCGAGAAGTCGAGCATCGGCGCGAGCGCCAGCGTCTGGAGCAGCGCCACGAGCAACGGCGCGGCGCGCAGCCATGGCCGGGCGATCGCGGCGCGCGGTGCGGCGAGCGTGCCGCCGATCCCGAGCGCGATCAGGAACGCGCCGATGCCGTTGAGGCTGGTGGGCGGGACCAGAAGGATCAGCAGCCCGGCCCAGCCGAACGCCGCGACCAGCGCCGACAGCGCCAGCCATGCCCAGCCGCGCACGATGGCGAGCGCCAGCAACGCGGCGACGAACAGGCCGAGATAGACGAGCAGCGCCCCGATCCCGGCGGCGTCATAGCCCGCGACCAGCGGCGCGGCGAACCCGCCGACCAGCGCCATGACGGCGGTCGGCGGCCCGTGGCGCAGCGCCAGGAACAGGCCGAGCGCGGTGACGCCCAGCATGGTCGCAAAGCCCGATGCCGGGCCGATCAGGTGATAGAGCGCGGCCGCCAGATAAAGCGTGGCATAGGCAGAGGCGATGCCGGCGCCGGCCAGCACCTGAGCGATGCGCGGATCGTCGCGCGTGGCGGGGATGCGGCGTGCGGCCTCGCTGCCGATCAGCAGGGCGAGGGCGAACAGCGCGGCAAGGACGGTGCGGATCGCCGGGGTCAGCCACCCCGCCTCGATCGACAGGCGGACGAGAAAGATGCCGCCGACCACCAGCGCCAGCCCGCCGATCCACACCGGCAGGCGGCTGCCGATGAGCGTTTCGACATCGATCTTCGGGCGCGGCGGACGGGGGAGGGGGGCGCGCCGTTGGCGCGGTTCGTCGGAAGGGGCAGGCGCGACGGCGACCGGACGGGGCGCGATGGGCGCCGGGGCAGGCACCGGTCGTGGGTCGGCCGGGCGCGGTTCCCGCCGTTCCAGCACGTCGACGCGCCGCTGCAACCGGACCAGCAGGACCGTCTGCGCGATCACGGCGAGGAGGAGGACTATCGTCACGACACCCGATTGTGGCACAGCCGATGTGCCGGTGTCGCCCCTTTCGCGCGCGCCGGGGGGAGTTCGCATGTCGATACAGCTATTTGGTTCGACCATTTCGCCGTTCGTCCGCAAGGTCGCGGTGTTCGCCGAGGAGAAGGGGATCGCGTTCGACCTGGTCCCGGCCGCGCCTGGCGATATGTCGCCCGCGTTCCGTGCGATCAGCCCGTTCGGCCAGATTCCGGCCATGGTCGATGGCGACTTCACGCTCGCCGATTCGAGCGCGATCGTGACCTATCTGGAGGCGAAATATCCCGAACCGGCGCTGATTCCCGCCGATCCGCAGGCGCGCGGGCGCACCATCTGGTTCGACGAACTGGCCGATACGGTGGTGTTCGCGGCGGGGCGGACCATGCTCTTCAACCGGGTGGTCGGGCCGCTGTTTCGCGGCGGTGTCGGCGATGCGGCGGCGGCGGATGCGGCCGAGCGGGAGCAGTGGCCGGGCATCCTCGCCTATCTCGACGGGGAGATCGGAGATCGCGACTTTCTGGTCGGGGACGCGCTGACGCTGGCCGATATTGCGGTCGCCAGCGCATTCGCCAGCGCGCTCCATGCCTGTGCTCCGGTCGATGCGGCGGCGCATCCGAACCTGGCGCGCTATCTGGAGGCGATGCTGGCGCGGCCGGCCTTTGCGACGCGGGTGGCGGGCGAGCGGGCGTTTATCGAGCGCGCGCGGGCAAAGGCTGCGAAATGAAACTGTCTTTCGTGAAGTGTCATGGGTCGGGGAACGACTTTCCGCTGATCGATGCGCGGGCGATCGCGCTGTCCGATGCCGAATGGGCGCGGGTCGCGCGAGCGCTGGCCGACCGGTCGGGCGATGTCGGCGGGGACGGGCTTTTGCTGCTGACTGCCCCGGAAACCGACAATATTTTCGGGATGCGCATGTTCAATCCCGATGGGTCGGAGGCGGAGACGTGCCTGAACGGGCTGCGCTGTACCGCGCGGCTGGGGTTCGAGGTGACCGGGACCACGCAGGGACAGGTGCGGCTGAAGACCAGCGTCGCACAGGCGCGAGTGGTGGCGGAAGTCGCGGCCGGGGTCGCAACGATCGAGACGAAAGTCGGGCCGGTGTCGCTTGTCCCGAGCGAGGTCGGGCTGACGGTTGGCAGCGCGCCGTTCGTCGAGGCGGTCATTCCCGGCCTGCCGAGCGCGCGGCGCTTTACCGCGGTCGCCATGCCCAACCCGCATCTGGTGGCGTTCGTGGAGGCAGTGGACGAGGACGAGCTGGTGCGGCTGGGCGACTGGTGCGAAAGCGCGCCGGCGCTGATCCCGACGCGGGCCAATGTCAGCTTCGTCGAGGTGCGCGAGGCGGACCATGCGATCGCGCTGTTCGTGCGAACCTATGAACGCGGGGTCGGGCTGACCAACAGCTGCGGCAGCGCGATGGCGGCGTCGACCCATGCGGCGGCGCGGACGGGGCGGATCGGCTGGGGCGTCGAGACGCGGGTCTTCAATCGCGGCGGCATGGTGCGTGCGAAGGCGGATGCGGACGGCGTGGTGACGATCGCCGGCAACGCCACGTTCGAATGGGACGGCGAGATCGAGGTCGATCCGGCGACCGGCGTTGTGGGTCCGCTCAGGATCGTCGAGCGGCGCGACGGGGAAGTCGCGGCGTGGGAGGCGATGCTGGCGGGATTGTGAGGTCCGCGTCCGTCACTTTGCTACTTGCCCGTTTGCTTCGAGCGCAGGTTCGAGCCTGTCGAGAACCGTAGTCGAGGAGGGGGTGCCCCAATCGGGCGGGTTCTCGATGGGCGGTTCTCGACAAGCTCGAACCTGCTCGAACTGAACGGGATGGGGACAGGGGGGAGTGCTACTTTCCCCGCGCCGCCATTGCCGCCTCGACCAACGCCAGCCCTTCGGCGCTCGCGATCGCCAGGTCGAGCGGGCGGCCGCCCAGCGTTTCGTCATGGTCGTTGAGGAACGCGACCGCCGCGTCGCGCCCGCCGAAATGGCGGAAGGCGCTGGTGGCAACCTGTCCCTGGCGGGCGGCCTGTTCCGGGGTGAGGCGGACCGTCGTGTATTTGCGGCGGAACTTCATCGCGCCGGGGCGGGCGGCGGGTTCGGCCGGGGCAGTGGCGGGCGCCATGTCCGGCGCGGGATCGGCGACGGCGGTCATGCCGCCACCATCCGGCCCGAAGCGCCCAGCAGGTCGCGCAGCGACGCGATCCGGCGTTCGTACCCGCGCGCCAATCCGCCGTGCGCATGGGCGGCCTCGACCGAGGTGGCGTGGGCGGCGCGCATCAGCGAAACCTGATGGCGGTGAAGAAGATCGTTGAGGTCCATGGTTTGACGCTCCCGACAGCGTAAGCGGAAGCGCGTGCGTCTCCCGGTCGCTGGCGCCTACGGACCATCTGCCAACGATAGCCCTTATGTGGGGATGCGGGGGGCAATCCGCCATGGCTGCGCCAAAACGAACCAAATGGGAACATTTGGGTTGACAACGCAACGCTCTTATGGCACAAAACAGGAACATCGGGAATTGTGGGTATCGGGGCCGGGCGGAAACGTCGTCGGCCCCGACGTGCGTCTGGGGGTGGGCATGAGCAGCGAAGAGGTGCTGACGACGGGTACCAATCGTCCGGTGCAGAAGCAGTGGACGGCCAAGGGGTGGACGCCGAGCCGGCGGAAGCGGTTTCTGGATCATGTCGCTGCGACCTGCGACGTGCGAGCCGCGACCGAGGCCGTCGGCCTGTCGCAGGCCAGCGTCTATGCGCTGCGGCGGCGCGATCCGGCCTTTGCCGCGCAGTGGCGCATGGCATTGCTGGCAGGGTATGACCGGCTGGAAGAGATGCTGGTGTCCAAAGCCATCGCCGTGCTGGACGGCGTAGCGGTCGGCGATCCGGACAAGGTGGTCTG
>CAJYRU010000327.1 GCA_913777295.1 uncultured Sphingomonas sp.
CTGATCGAAAACGCCTTCTGTCGCCTCAAGGACTTCCGCCGTGTCGCCACACGGTATGACAAACTCGCCGACAACTTTCTCTCAGGCGTCGCCATCGCAACCGCGCTCGCATTCTGGCTCTGATTGAGTCTCAGCCCTAAAAAAGGTATTCCAGACGCGCGCCGTAGGTCGCCGGGCGCTGGTACGTCACGCTGGTGCCGATCCCGGAAATTAGGATGCCAGCGATTGGCAGCGAGTTGAAGATGTTCGTGCCGAACAGCGTACCACGCCAGTGGCGATCCGCGGTGGTGTAGACAAGGTTTGCGTTGAAGATCTGGAATGGCTTCTGCTGGGTATTGCCCCCGAGGTCGTAGCGAAGGCGCCCTGTGCGCGACCCGGTGAGATCGGCCGACATCGTGGCTCCGTTCGCCACGTTCCATTCGTAGCTGATCGTCCCATTGGCCTGGAAGCGGGGCGTGCGGATCAGGGGCTGGCCCGAGGCATCGAACGCGTAGGACGTGTTACCGCCGATCGGGACGCCCTGCGCGTTGGTGGTTGGGCGATATCCCTGCGCGCCAATGAAATCGGTATATTCGCCATGTGTGTAGGCAACCCCCGCGCGCAGATTGAGGCCGATGAGCGGCACCACCGTCGCATTGGCTTCAAAGCCGTAGATCTCGGCGCGTGCCGCGTTCCGCAGCTGCGTCTGCAGACCGCTCGCTCCGAAGGACGAGAATTGGAGGTTCTTGTAGTTGTAATGATAGGCGGCGGCGTCGAACGACAGGGACTGCGAGGGCGATCCCTTGATACCAGCCTCGAACGCATCGACCGTCTCGGGCTTGACGGCGGTCGCCTGAAGCGCGTTTGCATTGAACACACCCGACTTGAAGCCGCGGCTGTAGCTTGCATAGACGTTCACGCGAGAGGAGATATCGTATCGCAGCGAACCGCGCGGCGTAACGCTAGAGAAGCGGTCCGAACTTTCGACGCGCGCGCCGAGTGCGCCCGTCACCGGAACGATCCGATTGCCGGTGAGGCTGGGCCGGTCGTGGTTGACGCGCACGCCGGCGATCACCGTCAGCCGATCCGTGATCTTGTAATTGCCTTCGGCAAAGGCCGCGTAGGCGTCGATGTCCGAGCTATCAACGTTGATGCCGAACGTCAGCGGCGCATTGGGATCGGAAACGAGCCTGCCGCCTCTAGTACGCGCCTGATAGTTGCCACGCTCCCGATAATAAGACAGCCCCAGGATCCAGTTGAAACGGTTTCCGCCGGGCGATGTCAGCGTCAGATCCTGCGACAGGGTGTCGTCGTTGAAGTAGGCTCGCGTGTGCGAGAACGTCACGGGGGTGAGATCCGAGTCCGTGTAGATGAACTGGTGGTTCTTCGCGAATGCGGTGAGCGAGGTTAGCGTCGCCCAGTCGAAATCCGCGGTCAGCTTCAGGCTGCCGCCATAGGATCGCACGCGGTTGACGGGCAGGAACTCGATCGCCGACGTGTTCTTCTTTCGCGCGATCAAGACATTGGGCAGGAGCGAGCGCACCTGCGCATTTCCGTCGAGCGGCTGGTTGCCGAACGTCGTGAGATCGTTGACGCGATTGAAATAGCCGGAGACCACCGCGTTGACGGTATCGCTCGCCCGGAAGAGCAGCTTGCCGCGTAGTTTAAGCGCGCGGACGTATCCCGACTTGCGATCGAGATTGATGTCGCGGCGGAAACCGCTGGACCGCTCGTAATTAGCCGACAGGTTGAAGGCGAGTTTGTCGTCGACAAGCGGCGTGGAAATGTACGCGCCGCCCTCGACGTCGCCGAAGCGCGCATAGCTCAGATGAACGCGGCCTGTTGTCTCGAACACCGGATCGAGGGTCGTGACGCTGATCGCGCCGCCGGCTGCGTTTCGACCGAAGAGGGTGCCCTGCGGCCCCTTGAGCACCTCGATACGCTCGACATCGACGAAGGTGAGGTAATTGGCAGCCTGGAAGGGCTGATAGACACCATCGATATACAGGGACACGTTCGAGCTGTCGCCCACCGACGAGCCGGTCGAGCCGATCCCGCGGATCGCCGGCTGCGCCGAGGAGCCGACGGACTGGAAGTTCAGCCCCGGTGTGATCTGGGTCAGCGCGCGCGCGTCGCTGACCCCGGTACGCGCGAGAGTGGCGGCGTTGAACGCGGTAATCGAGATCGGCACCCTGCTGAGCCGTTCGCTGCGCCGCTGTGCGGTGACGACGATGTCCAGCCCGTCGGGGGCGTTGCCGGATGCGGCAGCAGCCGAGGCGGGTGCCCCGCCCGGGGGGGCTGCAACCGGATCCCCCGGCGCAGGGCTCTGTGGTGGGACCGCAGGTGCGATCGACGCCTGTGCATGGGCGGCGCCCGGCACGCAGACAGTGGCGGCCGCGATGATGGCGAGTCGCGGCAAACGCTCGATCGAATTGGATTTCATACCCTGTTTTCCCCCTGTGCGGGCGTCTGCGCGCCCTTCACCATCAGCGTCGTTACTAGTCGCAGATGATGTTATTTTTCTGAAGTCATGGTATCCAAACATACCATCGGATAAAGATAAAAATTCAGATATTCCAATACATCGCTCATGCGATACTGGTATACAATGGTACTAGCGCTCGGCAGGAAACGAACAACTTATATGACTTACACTATCGCTTCGTCGGCGCATCTTCGGCATGCCACATGTTCGTACCGCCCGCGGCAGGCCGCACTTCGAGACTAGAGACACCAACTGGCAACAAACGGGCGCGTAAGTCGCGATCGAAGGCGTCGGCTACGGATTCGAAATCCCACTCGGGCCGGTCGAGCACGGGGGCGGCGATCGCGGGATGAACGATCAGCGACAATAGGTTGCCTTCGACCCGCACGATCTGCCCGGTGATGTCCTTCGCCCTGTCGGAAAGCAGAAAACTTATCGTCCCGGCATTGGCCGAAGGATCGGGCATTACGTTCACATGATGCGGCAGGCTGCGCTCGTCGTGATAGGTGGTGGCGACGTCCACCATCCGCGTCATCCCCATCGGCGACACCGCATTGACCCTGACGCCCGCGCCCGCGAGTTCGAGCGCCCAGGTGTAGGTGAAGGATGCGACCGCCCCCTTCGAGGCGCCATAGGCCCCCATCTCGGGGATTCCCATCTGCGAACCGGACACGAAATTGACGATCGCGCCCGATCCCTGCGCGCTCATCGCGATGGCGGCATGATGCGCGCAATAAGCGGTGCCCGCGACGTTGACCGTGAACATCGCGTCGAACAGACCTTCGGTCATCTCGACCAATGTGCCCATCCGCATTAGACCCGCGGCGTTGACGAGACCATCGATGCGACCGTGACGATTGACGCACCCCGCGATCAGGGCGGCGGCGGCGTGCCAGTCGGCGACATCGCAGGCCCGGGCCTCGGCCCGGTTTCCGGCGGCGGTGATTTCATCGGCAACCGCGATCGCCTTGGCGTCGTCGATGTCGGCAACCACCACGTTCGCGCCCAGTCTGGCGACCTCACGGCACACGCCCGCCCCTACGCCCCGGCCGCCGCCAGTGACCACGATGACCTTGCCTGCGAGCGGCTTCATGATCGGTCCCACGCCGAGGGGAAACTTGGCACGATCAAGAAGTTGGCCGCATCGAAATAAGTGATCGGCGCGATAAAACGGAGTTTCAGCAGACGTTCGATCAGCAGGCGCAGCGCGATCTTGGCTTCCAGCCGTGCGGTCCATGCGCCGGGGCAGAAATGTGCGCCGCTGCCGAAGGTGACAGGACATCGATCGGGCAGCGTGTTGTGCAAGCCCGCGCTGTTCGCCAGCGCATCGGGTGCGTAAGGATCTACCGTTTGCATCATTTCCTCCGCCGACGGGTGTCCGGGCGGTTTGTCCGCCACTGGGCTCGATCGTGCCACATGGTTGCGGAGCGCAAGCCTACACTCATCGCGATGCAAGCCTACGCTCATCGCGATGGTTGACCAGTCCGCAGGGCCATCTATCGTGCTGGCGATAGCCGGCCGCAACGCGGCCACGCCGCGATCGAGAGGTCGCGAATCGGCCGGTTTGCGGTTAGCCTCGGTGCCGAACCGTCCGGCTTCACACAGCGAAAGAGATGGTGGCAGCCGTAACCAGCGCCAGGACAAGGTGATCACTATGGCGGACAGTCCTGCAGACCCATCCTATCCCCCTGCGCGCATCGCTTGGTGGACGGTCGCTGTCCTTTTCCTTCTTTACAACTTGTCATTTGTGGATCGGCAGGTGCTCAACGTGCTGGTCGGGCCGATCCGGGCGTCACTGGGTATCAGCGACTTCCAGGTCAGCCTGCTGCAAGGCTTCGCGTTCGCGATCTTCTACACCGTTCTGGGCATCCCGATCGGCTGGATGGTCGATCATGGCGCACGTCGCAAGGTGGTGTTCGCCGGGATTGTCTGCTGGTCCATCGCGGCCGCCGGGTGTGGACTGGCGTCACGCTTCTGGCATTTGCTCCTTGGGCGTATCGGCGTGGCCGCTGGCGAGGCGACGCTCGCGCCTGCTGCCTATTCGCTGCTGAGCGACATCTTCCCCCCTAGCCGCTTGGCGCTCCCCATGTCGGTCATGGGTACCGGTGCCTCGCTAGGCGGTGCGATGGCAGCAGTCGCGGCGGGATATGTGGTTACGACCGTCCCTGCCGGGGGCATCGCCATCCCCCTAGTAGGCACGCTGGTCGGCTGGCAGGTCGCGCTCTTCGTGATCGGGCTGCCGGGCCTCCTGATCGCGCCGTTGATCTTCACCGTGCCCGAGCCAGTCCGCCGCGGTCGCCGTCCGAAGGCCGAGGAACGCGGTGCGGACAGCGCGTTCATGCACCTTCGGGCCGAACCCCGCTTCTATGCGGGCCACTTCATCGGCTTCGGCCTGTTCTCGATGTGCAATTACGGCACGACCGCCTGGTTACCGACCTTTTTCATCCGCCATCATGGCTGGGCGCTGCAATCGGCGGCGTGGGTGACGGGTGCGCTGACGCTCTTCGCGGGCGTGCTCGGCGGGATTTGCATGGGGATGGTGGTCGATCGCTGGTTCCGCGCCGGCCGTCGCGACGCGCACTTGATATTCTATTCGTGCGCCGCGCTGCTGCAACTGGCAGCGGTTGCGGCGGGCACGTTTACCGACAGCCCCCTCCTCGCCGTCGCCGCTTTCATCCCCTACACCGCAGTGGCGAGCCATACGGGCATAGCGGCGGCGGCCTTGCAGATCGGTACGCCGCCGCGGATGCGCGGTCAGATCTCGGCAGTGTATCTGCTGATCTTCAATCTACTCGGACTGGGGCTCGGACCGTCTATGGTCGCGGTGTTCACCGACTTCATCTTTCATGACGATGCCCGCGTCGGCAGTTCGCTCCTGCTCGTCCATGCCATCTTCATTCCGCTGGCCATCGCGTGCTTTCTGTTCTCGGCGCCGGCGATGCGGCGCAACGTCGCGGTGGTTTCTGGTTGATCTGATGGGGTGGAGGGACCCTGCAACAGCGAACCTGCCGCTGTCGTGCAGCTTTCCGAACCAGCGATAAACGAGATGCCAGGTCGGAAAGCTCTAAGGTACCAGCCGCCACGGGCAACCCGCGCGGAGCGCTTAGAAGGCGATGGCTAGGGTCTGAACCCAATCAGCATCTTGAGGGATAATGATTTTCCTGATTCACTGGCGCGTGGATCAGAAGGAGTGAGGTATGGCGCTGTTCTGGTTGTCGGATGAGGCGTGGGCGGCGATCGAGCCGCACCTGCCGAAGAACCAGCCCGGCGCGCGACGGGTGGACGACCGGCGGGTGATCTCCGGGATCGTGCATGTGTTGAAGGTCGGCTGCCGCTGGTGCGACTGCCCGGCCGATTACGGGCCGTCGACCACGATCTACAATCGGTTCAATCGATGGTCACGCCGTGGCTTCTGGCTGATGCTGCTCGATGCGCTGGTGAATGCCGGCGTGGTAACGAAAAGCACCGCGATCGACAGCACTTACATCAAGGCGCAACGCGCGGCCTTCGGTGGAAAAGGGGGCGCCAGACCCAGGCGATCGGTCGCTCGCGTGGCGGGTGGACGACCAAGATCCATGCGCTCACCGACGTTATCGGCCGTCCCTATGCGTTGATGCTGACGGCCGGCAATGTCAGCGACGTGAAGGCGGCGCCGACGCTTATCGAACGGGCCGGCCGAATGCGTTACCTCCTTGCTGGCAAAGGCTATGATGCCGACCGGCTGCGCCGCTCGCTACGTGATGCCGGAGCCGTTCCCGTCATTCCCGGACGACGAAACCGAAAACGCACCATCCGCTACGACAAGGACAGATACCGCGGTCGACA
>CAJYRU010000328.1 GCA_913777295.1 uncultured Sphingomonas sp.
GCGGCATCCAAGATGTCGACCATCCTGCACGGCACCTGGCTGCTGCTCAGCGTGCTGCTGATCCCGTTCCTGCTCAACCTGATCCCGCTGTCGGCGCTGGCCGCGGTGCTGATCCAGACCGGCTACAAGCTGACCAAGCCCGAATTGTTCACCAAGCGGTGGAAGCAGGGCATGACCCAGTTCGTGCCGTTCGTCGTCACCATCGCCGCGATCCTGTTCACCGACCTGCTGAAGGGCATCGTCGTTGGGCTGGTCGTGGGGTTCGTGTTCGTCATCGCCCGCAATTTCCGCCCGGCGGTGACCTTCGTACAGGACGGCGAAGGCCCTGGTGCCAGCTGCATGGTCCGCGCCAAGCGTAACCTGTACTTCATCCACAAGGTCGAACTGACCCGCGAACTGGAAAAGGTGCCGGACAACTGCACGGTGGTGATCGACCTGTCGGCGACCAGCTATGTCGACCTCGACAATATCGACATCATCAACGGGTTCATCAAGAACGCGGGGTATCGCGGGATCAGCGTGCTGGTACGCGGCGACATCGCCGACCGCACCGCCCCGCAGATCAAGGCGCCGCGCAAGGAGGTCGCCTACGCATGAGGGAATACAAGCACCTGCTCCTCGCCAACAAGGCATGGGCCGCCGAGCGGCTGGAGGACAATCCCGACTATTTCGCGCGGCAGACCGCCGGCCAGCAGCCCGAATTCCTGTGGATCGGCTGTTCCGACAGCCGCGTCGCGCCAGACCAGCTGACCAATACCGAACCGGGCGGCATGTTCATCCACCGCAACATCGCCAATCTGGTCGATCCGAACGACCAGAACCTGATGTCGGTCGTGCAGTTCGCGGTCGAGGTGCTGAAGGTCGGCCACATCATCCTGTGCGGCCATTATGCCTGTGGCGGCATCCAGGCGGCGTTGCAGGGCGGGGTCGACGGTCATGTCCATGACTGGCTGGCAATCGCGCGCGAGGTGGTCGAAAACCACCGCGACGAACTGGACGCCCTGCCCGAGGATCAGCGCGCCAACCGCCTTGTCGAGCTGAACGTCCACGACCAACTGGTCCAGCTTGCGCGCACCGACACCGTGCAGAAGGCGTTCGCGAGCGGCCAGCCGCTCGAACTGCACGGCTGGGTCTACGACCTGCGCGACGGGTTGCTGAAACCGCTAATGGAAATCGACGCGACGACCCCGCTCGGTGAAGTGCAGACGCCGGAGAAGGTGCTGGTGTAAGCTAGTGGGGGCGGGTTTCACACCCGTCCCCTACGCCTACCTGATACGTCACCCCAGCGCAGGCTGGGGTCTCCCGCGGATAGCGCGCCCTGCTAGCCCAGAGAGACCCCTGCCTGCGCGAGGGTGACGTGTATTGAGAGGGTTGGCTGTCAAAGAATGCCCGTACCCCCGCGAAAGCGGGGGTCCAGAGCCACAAACGCCGACGCCCGTGATCCTGGATCCCCGCCTGCGCGGGGATACGCCGACCGGGGCAGGTCACCCCGCCATCGTCATCACCGACCCCGAATCCACCCGCAGATTGGCGCCGTTCACGAAGCTCGCCGGCTTCGACACCAGGAACAGGATCGCCGCCGCGACCTCCTCGGCCTTGCCACGCCGGCCCAGCGTCATGCCGGGGCGTTCCTCCTTCAGGAAACTCTTGATCGCGCCGTCGCGGTCGGTGCCCTGTTCCTCGGCGCGCTTGTCCATCATCGCATCGGTCATCGGCGTCGCGATGAACGCGGGCGACACGCTGTTCACCAGCACATTGTCGCAGCCATAGGCCTTGGACAGCCCCTTGGCGAGGTTCAGCACCCCGGCCTTCGACGCGCAATAGGCCAGTTCGTCGACATAGGGCTGCACCGCATCTTCCGACGCGATCAGCACGATCCGGCCGCCGCCGCCCTTGCGCATCGCCGGGATCGCCTCGCGCGTTACCCGCACTGCGCCCATCAGGTTGATGTCGAGCGTCGACTGCCATCCGGCATCATCGACCTCCAGGAAATCGCCGGTCGCCCCGGTCACGCCCGCAGTGTGGACCAGGATCGTCGGATCACCCAGCTTGCCCCGAACCTGCTCGAACAGCGCCTTCACGCTCGACAGGTCGGTCACATCGGCGGCGACTGCCACCACCTCGCCATATTCGGCCAGCTCGGCACGCACCTGTTCCAGCGACTCCGCATCCCTGTCGCTGATCGCGACCTTTGCGCCCTCCTGCAACAGCATCCGCGCCACCTCGCGTCCCATGCCGCCATCCGCGCCCGTCACCAGTGCCAGCGCGCCGCCCAATCCGTAATCCATGGCTCTCTCCTGTCAGGAAGCGAACCAAGCTATTGAAAGCCCAACCGGTTCCCTGCCCGAAGGTGGTCCTGCCACTTCGCCGTCAACCTTACAGCTCCGCCCCGCCCAGCGTCGCGATCGCCTGGATCAGCGCCAGATGGCTCAATCCCTGCGGCAGGTTGCCCAGATAATCGCCCGTCTTCGGGTTGATCATCTCGGGCAGGATTCCGGTACCGTGCGCCAGTCCGTCCATCGCTGCCGCGAACGCCGCCTCCGCCCGGTCGTGCTGTCCCAATATCGCCCGCGCCTCGACCATCCAGAAGGTGCAGGCGAGGAAACACCCCTCCTCGCGCTCCATCCCGGTATAGCGATAATGGAACGCGCCCGCGCCCAGCTCGCGGTCGATCGCATCCAGCGTCCGCGCCAGCCGGTCCTGCCCGTCGAAACGGAACCGCACCGCCAGCGCCAGCGACGCATCCAGCCCGTCGGCGCCGGGATAGCAGAGATACGCCCCGCGCCGTTCGTCCCAGCAATGCTCGCCGATCCAGTCCATGATCCGGTCGCGTTCGCGCGCCCACCGGTCGCGGCAGGTCGTCGGGATCTGCCCGGCATCGGCCAGCTCGACTGCGCGTTGCAGCGCCTGCCAGCAGCTGATCTTGGACATGGTGTAATGCTGCACCTCCTCCAGTTCCCAGATGCCGGCATCCTTCTGCCGCCAGCGATCGGCGCACAGGTCGGCCAGATGCGACAGCGTCGCCGCGCTCTCTCCGTCGAGGATGTTGCCGCACGCGACGAACCGCTCGGCCGTTTCGAAGATGTCGCCATAGATGCCGTGCTGATGCTGGTCGGTCGCCAGGTTGCCGGTCACCACCGGCTTCGACCCGCGATAGCCCGGAATGTCGATCTCCCGCACCTCGGGCACCGGATCGCCGCCCAGCGTGTAGCAGACCTTCGGCACGCCCTGCCCCAACCGCTTCAGCAGCCAGGTGAACCCCGCCTTCGCCTCGGCATGGGCGCCGATGCGCAGGAACGCCTTGATCGTGTAGCCCGCGTCGCGGATCCACGCATAGCGATAGTCCCAGTTCTTGCGGCCGCCGATCTTCTCGGGCAGCGAGGTCGTGGCGGCGGCGACGATCGCCCCGGTCGGTGAATAGAGCAAGAGCTTCAATGCCAACGCGCTGCGGATCGCCAATGCCCGCCGCGCCCCGTCGCAATGCAATTGCCCCGACCAGTCGAGTGCCTGCGTCCAGTCGCGCCATTCCTTGTCGGACAGGTCGATCCGCGCGTCGATCGCCTCGATCGATGGCACGACCAGCGGTTCATCGGCACCCGCGACGATGCCAATCGTCGCCCGCTGCCCCTGCGCGACGGCGATCCGCCCGTCGATGCCGTCATCGCCCTGGCGATCGAGTGTCACATTCTCGCTGCACCGGATCAGCCCGAGTACCGCGCCGACATGGAACACGTCATGCCCACCGGCGCGCGCGAAATAGGGGCTGACCGTATCCGCCCGCCGCCCGAACCGCAGCGTGACGGTAAAGGCGACATGCCCGTCCAGCCCCTCGACCCGCCGCGCCAGTTCGGCCCAGGGCAGCCGCCCCGCCGTGCCACTGTTCAGGCTCTCGACCAGCTTCGCCCGGCCGGTCGCAGTGGTGAAGATCGTCTCCAGCACGTTGCTGTCGTCGCGGTATCGCTGTTTGCTGGTGAAGGCGTCGGTCGGGGTGATCGCGAAATAGCCGCCCAGCGTCCCGTCGAGCAGCCGGTCGAACAGCGCGGGCGAATCCATGTTCGGCACGCACCACCAGTCGATCGACCCGTCCGCCCCCGACAGCACCACCGCCCGCCCGTCGCCCAGCGCACCATAGCGGGCGAGCGGCAGATACCCCTCGGCATCGCGGGACAGGGCGGAATCGGCGGGGGCGTGGGCAGCGCGGAACAACATGCCAGCGATAACCTATGATAGACCGTAAATGTCCGGACTGGCGGGAGATTGTCGCGACGGCATGCGTTGGCGCAGCACCCCATCCCACGGAGAAGAGCTTCATGAGCATCGCGTCCGCCTTCGGGCTAGGCAAAAAGGTCCGCTACGCCGTCGTCGGCGCGGGCGACATTACACAGCGTTCGATGCTGCCGGGCATCAAGCATACCGGTAATTCAAAGCTGGTCGCGATCGTCACCGGCGATGCGGACAAGGCGGCGGCGCTGGCCGAAATGTACGGCGTCGACGCCACCTATGATTATGACCAGTTCCACGAACTGCTGGCGTCGGGCACGATCGATGCGATCTATCTCGGCACGCCCAACTGGCGCCATGCCGAATTCGCCATCCCTGCGCTCGCCGCCGGCATCCATGTGCTGTGCGAAAAGCCGCTGGAAATTTCGGTCGAACAGGGCCGCGCCATCGCCGCCGCGCAGGCCGCATCGTCGGCTAAGCTGATGACCGCCTATCGCCTGCATTTCGAACCCGGCACGCTGGCCGCGATCGACATGGTGCGTGACGGGAAGCTCGGCGACCTCGTCACCTTCTCGGCGACGTTCAGCCAGTCGCTCGACCCCGACAATCACCGTGCCAAGCACGGCATCGTCGCGGGTCCGCTGTTCGACATGGGACCCTACCCGATCAACGCCATCCGCTACCTGTTCGGCGAGGAGCCGGTCGCGGTGGAATCGGCGGTGGCGACGCGACAGGCGGGCGCGGGCCTCGGCGACCTCGACGATACCTTCGCCGTCGTGCTGCGGATGCCGGGCGACCGACTGGCGAGCTTCACGGTCAGCTACTATGCCGGCAATGTCGATCACCTGACCATCGCGGGCACGAAGGGCAGCATCCATATCGACCCGGCCTTTGGCTATGGCGATACCCAGCACCAGACGATCACGATCGGCACCGACAAACGCGAAGAGAAGTTCAAGCCGACCGACCAGTTCGGCGGCGAGATGAAGTATTTCTCCGACTGCATCCTGAACAACGACGACCCCGAACCCGATGCGGAGGAAGGCATTGCCGACCTGCGCGTGATCGAGGGGATCATGGAGGCGCTGAAGACCGGTCGCCGCGTCGACCTGCCCCCCTTCGACCGCCGCCGCCGCATCAACACCGCGACGCAGAAGCAGACGCTGTCGCCGATCACCCCGCCGGAAACGGTGAAGGCGAAGACGCCCAGCGGGCAGTGAGGGCGTTCCAGTAAGGTAACCGTACCCCCGCGCAGGCGGGGGTCCAGGGTCACGAACGCAACCGTTGCGCTGCTTGGCTCTGGACCCCCGCCTGCGCGGGGGTACGGCGTCTATGCCTCGAGGTTAGCTGACGCCCTCACCACCCCACCCCGATCTTCCCGAAATGGTCGCCGCCCTCCTGGAACCGGAACGCCTCGGCCAGTTCCTCCAGCCCGAAACGCCGATCCACCACCGGCCGGATACCCGTCGCGTCCAGCGCCGCCACGAAGTCCTGCTGCTCGCGCCGGCTGCCGACGATCAGGCCCTGCAAGCGCGCCTGCTTCGCCATCAGCGCCGCGGTCGGCACCTCGCCGCCCATGCCGGTCAGCACGCCGATCAGCGAGATGTGGCCGCCGACCCGCACGGCCGCGATCGACTGCGCCAGCGTCGCCGGCCCGCCGACCTCGACCACATGGTCGACCCCGCGCCCCTCGGCCCAGGTGGCGACGGTCGTGCCCCAATCCTCGTCCGCGCGGTAATTGACGGTGAAGTCCGCGCCCAGCGCCCTCGCCCTCGCCAGCTTGTCGTCGCTGGACGAGGTAATGGCGACCATCGCCCCCATCGCCTTGGCGATCTGCAATGCCCAGATCGAGACGCCGCCGGTGCCCAGCAACAGCACCCGGTCGCCCGCCTTCAGCCCCCCATCGACCACCAGCGCGCGCCACGCGGTCAGCCCGGCGGTCGTGATCGTCGCCGCCTCCACCGCGTCCCAGCCCTTCGGCGCCAGCGTAAAGGCGGTTGCCGGCAGCACGACGGTTCCTTGCGCAAAGCCATCGATCCCGTCGCCCGGCGTGCGGCTGAAATCGCCGACGGTCGGGCCGCCATCCTGCCAGTCGGGGAAGAAGCACGACACCACGCTGTCCCCGACCGCGAAGTCGGTGACGCCCTCGCCCACCGCTTCGACGATACCGGCGCCATCGGCCATTGGCACCCGGCCATCGTCGGTGGGCGACTTGCCGCTGGCGACGATATAGTCGTGGAAGTTGAGCGAACTGCCGTGCAGCGCGACGCGGATCTCGCCCGCCCCCGGCTGCCCCGGATCGGGCCGCTCGACGACCTCCAGCCGGTCCAGCCCGCCGGGCGCGCGCAGTGCTACCGCCTTCATGCCGCATCCTCCGCATCGGTCACCGCCTGGGTCATGCCGTTCGGCGACAGGATCTCGATCCAGTAGCCGTCGGGATCGGTGATGAAGGCGATGTCCTTCATCCGTCCCTCGTCGGGCCGCTTGCGGAACGTCACACCCAGTTCCTCGAACCGCGCGCACGCCGCGGCCACATCGGGCACGCTGATGCCGATATGCCCGAACCCACGTGGATCGTCGTTACCGCTGTGATAGCCGGCAAAGTCGGGATCGTCCTCGGTCCCCCAGTTATGCGTCAGCTCCAGCGTGGTTTCGCGGGTGAACACGAACCGGGCGCGTTCCTTCGGGTCGCTCGGCACGCTCTCGCCATCGCGCAAAAACCCCAGGAAATAGAGCGAGAACGCCGCCTCCTCGAAATCCAGCTTCTGCAGCAGCGTCATGCCCAGCACGTCCTGATAGAAGGCCAGGCTGGCACTGGGGTCGCGCACGCGCAGCATCGTCTGGTTCAGGGTAAAGCCTTCGGTGCCGGTCGGTCGGGTCATTCCGATTTCCTTAAAAGGTTGTCGCCGCCGCAAACGCACAGAAAGGGATTTCGCCGCCTGACACACCGACGCTTATGGTTGACGCGCATCGTATCTCGCGTAACGATACAGTGTTACGTCCGAAAGGCCCACCCGCTTGTCCGCTGCCCCCCGCCTCGCGCTGATTGCGCTGCTGCTCAGCACCACGCCCGCCCTCGCCGATCCCATCCGCCAGACCAAGGGCGATTGGCAGGACAAGTTCCGCCAGCTGGAGGGAGAGGACTGGCCGACCCCGACCGATTATCGCAACGCATCGGGCGCACCGGGCTATCGCTACTGGCAGCAAAAGGTCGATTACGACGTCAAGGTATCGCTGAACGAAGCGACCAAGGTCGTCACCGGCACGGAAACCATCCGCTACCGCAACAACTCGCCCGACGCGCTTCCCTATCTCTGGCTGCTGCTCGACCAGAACCATTACAAGCGCAATTCGATCGCCGAGCTGACGAAAACCGTGCCCGACGCGACGTCGATCAGCATTCGCGACATCCGCCAGGCGGAGGCGATGAAGACGTGGGAAGGCGGCTTCACCATTTCGGCGGTGCGCGGCCCCGATGGCCAGCCGCTCGCCCACCGCGTCACCGACACGCTGCTGCGCATCGAACTGCCGCAGCCGGTCGCCGGCAACGGCGGCGAGGTGACTCTGTCGATCGACTGGTCGTTCCCGATGGCCGAACAGAAGGTCGTCGACGGCCGCTCGGGCTATGAATGCTTTACGCAGCGGGGCGAGGACGGCAACTGCATCTTCGAAGGGGCACAGTGGTTCCCCCGCCTTGCCGTCTACTCGGATTACGAAGGCTGGCATAACAAGGCGTTCCTCGACGCCGGCGAATTCACGCTGGAATTCGGCGATTACAAGGTCGCGCTGACCGTTCCGTCGGACCATATCGTCTCGGCGACCGGCGTCCTCCAGAACCCCGATCAGGTGCTGACCGCGACCCAGCGCCAGCGGCTGGAGCAGGCCAAGTCGGCCACCGCGCCGATGTATATCGTTACCCCCGACGAAGCGCTCGCCGCCGAACGCGGTCGCGCCTCGGGCACGAAAACCTGGACCTTCGCCGCGCAGAATGTCCGCGATTTCGGCTGGGCTTCGTCGCGCAAGTTCGCGTGGGACGCGATGAACGTGCGGCAGGACTATGCCGCCAACCCCAACGTCATGGCGATGTCCTTCTATCCGAAGGAAGCCCGCCCGCTCTGGGATGCCTATTCGACCAAGGCGATCGCCCACACCATCGACGTGTACGGCAAGTTCGCCTTCCCCTATCCCTATCCGGTGGCGCAGTCGGTCAATGGCCCCGTCGGCGGCATGGAATATCCGATGATCACCTTCAACGGGCCGCGCCCGGTGAAGGACCCCAAGACCGGCCAGCTGACCTATACCGAACGCGCCAAGACCGGTCTGATCGGCGTGGTGATCCACGAAGTCGGACATGACTGGTTCCCGATGATCGTCAACAGCGACGAACGCCAATGGACGTGGATGGACGAAGGGCTGAACACCTTCCTCCAGTTCCAGGCGGAAAAGCTGTGGGACAAGGACTTCCCCTCGCGCCGCGGCGAGCCGAAGGACATTGCCGAGTACATGCTCTCCGACAATCAGGTGCCCCTGATGACCCAGTCGGATTCGGTGCTGCAATTCGGCGCGAACGGCTATGGCAAGCCCGCCACCGCGCTTACCATCCTGCGCGAAACGGTGCTGGGGCGCGAGCTGTTCGACCGCGCCTTCCGCGAATATGCCACCCGCTGGCGGTTCAAGCGGCCGACGCCCTACGACTTCTTCCGCACGATGGAGGAAAGTTCGGGCGTCGATCTCGACTGGTTCTGGCGCGGCTGGTTCTATTCGACCGACCATGTCGACATCGCGCTGGACAAGGTGGTCGAGGGCCGGATCGCCGGCGGCGATCTGGAGGCAAATGCCCGCGAGCGCCGCGCGCTCGACGCCGCCGACAACACCTCGCTGACCGTCCGCAACAATGCCGGGCAGAAGACGGTGACCGAACGCGATCCGGCGGTCCGCGACTTCTACGACCGGCAGGACCAGTTCGCCGTCAGCCCGCAGCAGCGCCGCGACCTCGCCGAAAAGCTCGAAAAGCTGACGCCGGAGGAGCGCGCCGCGTTCCAGGTGAAGGACAAATTCTACCGCTTCTCGTTCCGCAATATCGGCGGCCTCGTCATGCCGATCCCGCTGAAGCTGACCTTCAGCGACGGCACGAACGAGATGATCCGCATCCCGGCCGAGGTCTGGCGCTACAATCCGAAGGCGGTGACGTGGCAATATGTCACGGCCAAGACGATCACCGGGGCGGAGGTCGATCCGCTGCTGGAAATCGCCGATGCCGATCGATCGAACAATGTCTATCGCGGCAACATCCGCCCGGTCGTCCTGGAGATCGAGGATGTCGAGGACCTCGAAAACCGGATGAAGGACTTCGACGTGCAGGTGAAGCCCGGCTCGCTCCAGACCTATCCCGCGCCGGTGTCGAAGTGAGGGCGCCGCTCGCCCTCCTCGCCGCCGTGGCGGTGATCGCCCCGGCACAGGCGCATCGCGGGCATGACTCGCTCGCGGTCGTGACGCTGGCGGATGGCAAGGTCACAGTGTCGCACCGGTTCGAGGCGCACGACATCGAACCGGCCCTGTCGAAGATCGCGCCGGACGCACAGGTCAGCCTCGACGATCCGAAGGCCGTCGCCGCGCTGCAGACCTATGTGCAGAGCCACTTCGCGCTGACCATCGACGGCAAGCCGGTGCCGCTGACCCATGTCGCGACCGACCTCACCCATTCGCAGGTCCGCATCGACTATGTCGGGAAAGCCCCGCGCAAGCCGAAGACGGTCGCGGTCCGCTCGACCGTGCTGACCGACGTGTACCGCGCGCAGGTGAACCAGGTGAATGTGCGGCAGGGCAATGTGGTGAAGTCGCTGACCCTGCGCGGTGGCACGGGGGGCAGCGTCACCTTGTAGGCGCAAATAGTACCCCGGCCCAGGCTGTGGCACCGCATCCGATCGGCCCGCCAACGCGAAACCTCCGATACCAAATATGCCGTACCCCCGCGCAGGCGGGGGTCCAGAGCCAAGCAGAACAACGGCCTGCGCCCGGAACCCTGGACCCTCGCCTGCGCGGGGGTATGCGATACGTCAATCGACGAGTATCGCCGCAACGAACGCCATCAGGTCAGGCCTCTGGAAAACGCGAGGTCACGCGCCCCCACACCCCACCCGCAACGCCGTAACCCGCGCCGCATTCAACACCCCGCGATGCGCGCCACAGACCCGCCCGTCGCCACCGACCGCGACACTGAACGGCAACCCCGCCGTCCCCCCGAACAGATCCGCCCGCATCGCCGCCATCGTCGCTGCATCCGGTATCCACCGGTCCGCGACCGGCACGCCCGCCATCATCGTCGCGGTCCCCCGCCCGCGGTCGATCGGCACCACCAGCACCCGCCATGGTCCCGCCGCCTCGCGCAATCGCGGCAACTCGGCAATCTCGCCATGGCAGGGCGCGCACCATGATGCGACGAACAACAGGATCGTGCGCGGCGGGTAGGCGATCGGCGTCGCCCCTGCCGGCACCGCCGCCAGCAACAGCGCCGCCACCCATCCGCCAAAACCCGCCCAACGCTTCATCGCATCCCCCATCGACGCTGTAACCATGCCGTGCTTTGTTCGCCGCAAACAGGGGGAAACATGCTCGATCCGATTCTGCACGGCCTGATGGCCCTGGCGCAGGCCACGGCGCCCGCACCGCAAGCCGCCGCCCCGGCCAAACCATTGACGTTGCAGGCACAATTCGACGCCGCGAACGCCGCCTATTCCACGAAGAACTGCGTCGAGGCGCTGAAGCTCTACGACGCACTCGAACGGCGGACCGCGACCAGCAAAAACCCGTTGCTGACCGGCGCGATCGCAGTGCGCAGCGGCATCTGCCGCGTCCGTACCGGCGACAGCGCGGGCGGCGCCGCCGCGATCCGTCGCGGCCTGCCGGCGCTCGGTGCAAAGCCCGACGAGTTCGTCGCCGATCTCGGTGCCGCGCAACTCGCGCTGGGCGACGCCGCCTATGACACGTTCGACTATGATACCGCCGCGACCGCGTACAAGACCGCGCTCGACATGGCGAAGGGGATCGACCGGGTGGTCCCGCTGCTGGCGCTGGCCCGCACCCTGTCGTTCGACGGTGACGGCCGCGCGCTTGCCTATGCCGAGGAAGCGCGCAAGCTGGCCGAGGCCGAACCGAACATCGACAAGACCACGCTGGCGGCGGTGCAGACCCGCTATGCCCGCGTCCTGCTGAACGCCGGGCGCACCGCCGACGCCTATACCGTGCTGAAGGATTCCCTGAAGAAGCAGGGCGGCCTCGACCAGCGGGTCAACCTGTCCGAAATCGCGACGCGCGCCGACCTGGCGCAGGCGGCGCTGCTGACCGGCGATCGCGAACGCGCCCGCACCTATCTCGCCTATACCGGTGCCGGTCGCCTCGAAAAGGCGCCCTTTGCCGGCGCGCGCGACATGGAGCTGCCGCCCTGTGGCGCCTTGACCGGCCTGAAGCCCGGCGATGTCGCGGTCGTCGAATTCGCGCTGGGTGACGACGGTATCGTCCGCAATGTCGCGCCGATCTACACCACCGGCAATCGTGCGGTCGCGCTCGCCTTTGCCCGCGCGGTCAGCGACTGGTCGTGGCAGCCGTCCGACGCCACCGCGATCCCGGCCTTCTGGCGGCAATCGGCGCGGGTCGAGCTGCGCTGTTCGACCGCCGCCGAACGCCCGTCGATCACCCAGCCGCTGGACGACGCGTTCGATGCGTGGCTGGTGTCGAAGGGGTCGGCCCCCTTCGCCTGGGCCGACCTGCCCGCCGCCCGCGCGCTGCCGCTGGCACAAGCGGAGGTACGGCGCGCCCGTACCGCCGGCGACCGCTTCGCCGAATTGCGCGCACTGGGCTGGCTGTTCGATTCCCGCCTGCTGAATGCCGAAGAGTCGCGCCCGCTGGTCGCCGAGGCACAGTCGCTGGCACAGGCGACGGGCGCCCCGGTCGCGGTCGCCACCCGCTTCCGCATCAGCGACGCCTATGTCGCGGCAAAGGAATATGCGCAGGTCGTGAACGGCTTCCGCACGATCCTGCGCCGGCCGGAGGTCGCCGCCGATCCGCTGTCGGCCGCGACGGTCCGGATGATGCTGGCCAACAGTTCGAACGACGTACGCGGTGCCGAACGTACGCAACTGATCGACGCGGTCCTCGCCTCGCCCCTGCCCGATACCCATCCGCTGAAGGTCGCCGCCTTGCTCAACCGCGCCGACATGGCGGCGCAGGGCGGCGACACTGCCGCCGCGCAGGCCGCGTTCCGCCGCACGGGGCTGAGCAGCGATCAGTGTGCGCTGATCGCCCCGACCCCGGTCGTCGCACGATCCGGCGCGACCAGCAGCCGCTATCCGACCGAGGCGTTGCAGATGGGCTTCGAAGGCTGGGCGCGGGTGGAATTCGACATCGCCGCCGACGGCCAGACGCTGACGCCGCGCACCGTCGCCGCCTATCCGCCGTTCGTGTTCGGCGATGCCGCGCAGAAGATGGTGGCCGCCACCCGCTTCCGCAGCAGCTATCGTCCGGACAACAACACCGCCTGTACCGGCAACGCGCAGCGCTTCATGTTCCAGCTGCCGCGCTGACGGGCAGCGTGACGGCGGCGACCAGCCCGCCGCCGTCCGCTTCGCCCAGCTCCAGCCGCCCGCCATAGAGCGCCGCGAGGTCACGCACGATGGCCAGGCCAAAGCCATGCCCGTCGCCCCGCTCGTCCAGCCGCACGCCGGGATCGGTCGCCCGCGCCCGGTCGGCGGCGGGGATGCCGGGGCCGTCGTCGCCGACCGACAGCCGCATCATCGCCCCTGCCCGCACGCCCGTGACCCGCACGACGGACCGGGCATGGCGCGCGGCATTGTCGATCAGATTGCCGACCAGTTCGTCGAGGTCCGCCGCATCGACCGCGACGGTCGCATCGGCAATATCGGCCGCGACCGTCACCCCGCCGCCCCGGTGCAGCGCCCGCACCACCGCGACCAGCGCTTCGACTGCCGGCTTCAGCGCCGTCGCCGCGCGCCGGTCGACCGCCCCGCCCCGCGCCCGCGACAGATGGTGGCGGATCGTCGCGTCGATCCGGTCCACCTGACGCCGCCGGGGGTCGTCGCCTAGGTCGAGCGCCAGCGTCGCCACCGGGGTCTTCAGCGCATGGGCAAGGTTCGCCGCCGATGCCCGCGCGCTGGCCAGCGCCGCCGCATTGTCGCGCACCAGCGCGTTCAGCTCGATCGCCAGCGGCCGCAGTTCGTCGGGCTGATCCTCGGGCACATCGTCCGCCCGCCCCTCCCGCACCGCCGTCACGCGCGCACGCAACGCGCGCAGCGGCCGCAGGCCCAGTCGCAGCTGGACCAGTGTCGCCACCGCCAGCACCAGCGCAACAATGGCCAGCGTCGCCAGCAGCGGCAGCATCGCACCGCGCAGCGGCTGGTCGATCTGCCAGCGCGGAATCGCTACCGCGATCCGCACCTCACCTGCCGTCGTGGGGATCGTGTCGCGCAGGCCATGCACCTGCGTCCCGTCCGCCAGCCGCCCTTCGAACGGCTGCACGCCGATGTCGGCGGGCGGGCCGGGTCGGGGCGGTGGCGCACGCAACGGCCCGATCGGCATCGTCCCGTCGACGTCGCTCCGCACGACCAGCCCCGGCAGGGTCGCGCCGCCGATCGTCTCGGTCGGCGTCTCGATCCGCCATGCGGTATCGGCACCGATCGCCGTCTCGACCGACGCGCGCTCCAGCAACGCCTTGTCGATCGACCCGTCTGCCCGCACCACCGCCCCCGCCAGCCGCAGCTTGTCGCTCAACCGTGCGTCGATGTTGCGCGTGACGAAATGCTCCAGCACCCCGCCGATCGCGACCCCCGCCACCGGCAGCGCGACCAGCGTCGTCGCGACCGACAGCGCCAGCATCCGCCCATGGATCGACCGGGGCAGCCTCACGCGCCACCCGCCGTCAGCCGGTATCCCCGCCCGCGCACCGTTTCGATCAGCGACGCGCCGATCTTCTTGCGCAACCGCCCGATAATGACCTCCAGGCTGTTGGAATCGACATCGGCATCGCTTTCATAGACCCGCTCCATCAAATCCAGCCGCTCGATCACCGCCTCCTTGGCCAGCATCAGCGCGGCCAGCACCCGGTGTTCCAGCGCGGTCAGCTTGATCGGCAGCCCGTCCAGCTCGAACACCCCGGTCTGCGTCTCGTACGCCAGCGGCCCGCAGGCGATCCGCGTCGCGCCATGCCCCGCCGACCGCCGCACCAGCGCGCGCAGCCGCATCATCAGTTCCTCGATCCGGAACGGCTTGGTCAGGAAATCATCGGCCCCGGCCTTGAACCCCGCCACCTTGTCCGACCACCCGTCGCGCGCGGTCAGCACCAGCACGGGCAGGTCGCGCCCGCCCTCGCGCCACGCCTTCAGTACCGCCGTCCCCTCGCGATCGGGCAGCCCCAGGTCGAGCACCGCCACGTCATAGCGTTCGGTCTCGCCCAGATGCTGCGCGTCGATCCCGCTCGGCACCAGGTCGACCGCGCACTGCTCCGCCCGCAGCGCCCGCGCGATGGCGGGGCCAAGATCGGGATCGTCCTCGACTAACAAGATACGCATGACCGTCTCCGCTACCCCCGCAGATTAAACCGAAACTGAACCGCCGGGTTCAGCGTGGCGAGGGGGCGAATCGCTACAACGGCTTCATCGAACAACGAAGGAGTGAAGCACATGGCGAAATTCTCTTTGGGCAGCACCGGCAAGCTGGGCCTCGGCGTGGCGATCGGCCTGGCGATCGGCGCGGCGGGCGGGGCGAGCGCGGTGTCGCTGACCCGGCCGGGCGTCGAAATGGCGCCGACGATCGCAACCCCGGTCGCGCGCCTCGCCAGCAGCAGCGGCGTGGTGACGGTCAAGGGCCGCGTGGCGGAGGTCTATGGCGACCGCTTCGTGGTGCAGGACGGCAGCGGCAAGGCGATGGTCGACGGCGCCCGTGACGCGAACGTGGCGAAGGGCGCGGCGGTACAGGTGCAGGGGCGCTATGACGACGGACAGCTGCGCGCCTCCTATGTCGTCGATGCCGCGGGCAAGGTGACCCCGGTCGGCCCGCCGCCGCCGCGTCCGGGCAAGGGTCCGGACGGCCGCGGCCCCGGCCCGCACGGTCCGGGCGGCCCCGGTGGCCCCGACGCACGCGGCCCCGACGGTCCGGGCGGTCCCGGCGGTCCGGGCTGCGCCCCCGGCGCGATGCCCCCGCCGCCGCCCGCTGACGGTGCCGCCCCGCCGCCCCCGCCGGCAAACGGGCAGCTCCCGCCGCCCCCGCCGGCCAATGGCCAGCTCCCACCGCCGCCGCCGGCAGGCACGGCGTCGGTGGCACCGCCGGTCGCCAATGCCCCGGCCCCGGTTCGGGCAGCCCGCTAATCCCAATCCCAAACCGTACCCCGGCCTGCGCCGGGGTACGTCAGGGAAGAACTGCCTCCACCAACCAACTGCCGTACCCCCGCCTCCGCGGGGGTACGGCCTTGGCATCTTCCGCGACCCGACCAACCCCATCACCCCCAAGACAAACCGAACCAACCCGTGTAGGGCGTCCCGCCGCTGCCCGGAGCTTCCATGTCCCTCGGCCTAGATTTCGGCACCACCAATTCCGTCCTCGCCCGCGCCGACGCCGATGGC
>CAJYRU010000329.1 GCA_913777295.1 uncultured Sphingomonas sp.
GCGGCACCAGACAGGCGGCATTGACCGCATATACCGGGACGGCCACCCGCGCCGCGACCCGGTCGACCTGCCAGCGCGCGACGAAGCTCGGCTGATCCTCGACCACCAGCGCCGCCGCATCGGCGGCCAGCCGGTACACCAGCCCCTTCTCCCGATTTCCCGCCCGGTCGACATGCAGCGCAAAGGTCAGTCCCCGCGCGCGGCATCCTGCGGCCAGATCCCGGCTCGCGCCCAGGATGAAATGGTGCAGCCGGTCCGACGCATGGGGATAATCCTCGCGCAGCCCCTGATAGACCAGCACCGGCAGGCGCAGTGCGTTGCCCAGCCGGACCGCGGCATCGATCACCGGATTGTCGGTGGCGCGCAACGCCTGTTGCAGCCAGCACAATATGTACCGGCCGTCCGCGATCGGCCGGTCGTTCCGCGCCCGAACGCGCGGGGCTTCGCGCCATTCGCCTAGCGCCGGTGGCAACGACGCGCTCATCGTCCGCCCCGCGTGCTGGCGAACGGCATGACGGCGGCGGTCGAGGCCCCCGGATCGGACGGGCGGGACATGGCGGCATTCTCCTTTGCGCCCCCAACGACCGAAACGGCATTCCGGCGCGCCACGATGCTGTTTTGCGACCGCCTTTGGGGTAAGGGGCACCCGATGACGATGGGACAGCCGATGACCGACACGCCGAAATCCTGGGATCCCGGCCTGGTCCGTACGTGGCTGGAACGCCGGATGGAGGCCGCGCGCCTCGATCAGGCGGCGGCGGATCGGCGCGGCTATGCCGCGCAGGACGATTACGACAAGGCCGCAGGCGAGGAATGGGCCTGCCGCGCGCTGCACGCCGGCAATCACGCCGACGACCAGGCCGCCTTCGCCGCCCGGATCAAGGTCCTGCTGGCCGAGGACGACTATCGCACGACCGGCATCTACGACGACCGCCGGTTCGAACGGAACGTCCGCGCGACGCTGCGCAAGATCGCAAAGATGACGAAGGCGAATGACGGCTTCGCCAACGTCCTTCGCTATCAGGACTGACCCTGCCCCCTTCGACCCTGTGAGGCTCTGACGCCATGGCGCGCAAACACCCCCGACACGGCCCCTATCCCGATGCGGAACCGGACGAGGCGACCGCCCCGCCGCCGGTCCTGTGCTGGTTGTGCGGTCGCCCAACCGGCAGGACGATCGTCTGGCACCACCCCGTGCCCAAGAGCCGGGGCGGGCGCGATGTCGTGCCGATGCACCCGATCTGTCAGCAGACGCTGATGACCAATTTCACCAATTCGGAACTGCAGCGCCACGGCACCGACGTCGACGCGCTGCTGGCGCATCCCGACGTCCGCAAATTCGTCGACTGGGTCGCGAACAAGGACCCGGAATTCACCGCGACAACCGCCAAGAAGCGCCGATAGGCCGCATCAATTCCCCTCGGAATCGACCATGATGACCACCGGCCGCTCCCGCGACATCGGGTCCCACCCGGTCGACAGCGCGGCCCGGACGCAGCGGACGATCGTCGCATCGTCCATCTGCAACCGCCCGCGCGGCAACCCCTTGAGCAGCCGCTTGGGCGCGGGAAACTCGACCAGCGCCTCGCGCTTGGCCCCCTTTTCCAGCAGCGCGATCGTCATTCCCTTCCAGCCTTCGTCATCCGACAGATGCGGCTCGCTGTGGAGATGCCATTCGTAGCTGGTACCGTCCACGTCGACCGTGCCGGCATTGGTTCTGGATTTCGACATGCCGGTCGCGGTAGCACGACCGGGAGGGATCGGCCACGCGACCGACCCCGACCCCTGCTCAGAAGTTCAACCGCACGCCCAGCGCATAGCGCGGGCCGTAGGTTTCGAACGAAATCACCCGTTCCTTGTAGACCGAATAGAGAAAGGTCTTTTCATTGAACAGGTTCAGCCCCTGCGCGAACAACGTGACCTTGTCGTTCAGCGCATAGTTGATGCTCGCGTCCCAGATGCCATAGGCATCGACGTTGACCGGCTGGCCGCGATTGCCCTGTTCGGTCTGCTGGTACGCATTGCGGTAATTATACGCGATACGCGCCTGCAGCGGCCCCTTTTCATAAAAGGCGACGGCATTGTACGTCGTCGCATCGGGTTCGACGAAACTCAGATTGGCCTGCACCCCCAATCCGTCGAGCGGCGCGGGCAGGCCGGTAAAGGTGTATTGGCCCGAAAACTCGATCCCGCGATAGCTGCGGCTGCCGATATTCTCCGGCCGGGTCCGCCGGAAATCGAGGCCGAGGATCTGCACCGTGGTCGTCGCGGATTCGGAAATGTTGTTCAGATCCTTGGCGAACAGCGCCACGCTCAGGAAGCTCGACCGGTCGAGATACCAGGTCAGCGCCGCATCGTAATTCCACCCGATCATCGGTTCGAGGCCGGGATTGCCGTCGGTGATCGCCCGTTCGCGCGGCCGCGGGTTGATGTTGCGGATCAGCAGGAGATCGCTGAGCGTCGCGCGGGTCAGCGTCTTGGCGACCGCCGCCTGGAACACGACATCCTCGAACACGTCCAGCTTGAAGTTCGCACTGGGCAGCAGCTGGCTGTACGATCCCCGCTGGCTGATCGGCTGCGCGGCCGACAGGTTGACGACCGGATCGCCCCCGCCCGCCGGCGTCGTGAAGCCGAGGATTTCCTGCCCGAACCCGCGCGAAATCACGTTGGTGCGGGTATAGCGGAGGCCAATATTGCCGCTCCACGGCCGCGACCCGAAATCGCCGCCGAACGACGCCTCGACATAGCCGCCGATGGTCCGCTCCTGCGCCGACCCGCTATTGCCCGGCACCGGGATCACCGCAAAGTTGCCGCCATTGGCCGCCAGCGCCGCCCGCGCCGCCGCCGGGTTCGCCAGCTGGTTGATCGCCGCATCGCTCAGCAGATATTTGGCGAGGTCGGCGGCCGAATAGGTCGGATAGGCACTCTCGAACATGCCGGTGCCGAGGAAGTTGGTCGCATCCGCCGTACCGGTGAACACGCTCGACGGGATCGACACCCCCGCCCCGCAATACAGGCACTGCAGCGCATCGGGCGTCTTGAACGAGAAGCGCGATTTCTTGCGGTCCGAAAAGTTCACGCCGCCCGAAATCCGCCGGATAATGCCGCTGTCGACATTCCATTTCAGGCTTGTATTGCCCTGATAGATTTCGTCCTCGACGCTGACGCCCTCGTACGTCAGGAACCCGGCCTTCGCATTCGACGTGTCGAGGATGTTCCCCAGACCCGTATAGACCGGCATCCCCGTCGGCCCGATCGCGAACTTCACCGCCGCCGGCGAATAGCTAGGCGTGGCGAGGTTGCTTTCGAACCACGCCTGGTTGCCGCCGGTATCGTCCTTGGCCTTCGACCATGAGAAATCGACCGTCCCGGTCAACCGGTCGGACGGAGTCCACGCGAGGTTCGCACCCGCCTGATAGGTGGTGGCGAGGCGCGGGCGGATCTGGTTGGTGAACATCGGGCCGGAGGCGATGCCGGTATAGCTGGTGACGGTATTGTTCTGGTCGACCGTCGCCGCGGTCACGTCGCCGGGACCGCCATAGACGAAGAACACCTTGTTATCGTCGTTCACGTCCAGCTTCGAATACAGCCCGTCGAGCGTGAACAGCAACGCATCGCTCGCCCGCCACTGCGCCGTCAGCAGACCCGACATCCGCTTGCGGTTGGTGCGGTTGGTGCCCCACTCGACATAGGTCGGGATCGACACCCCGCGAAATTCGGGCGTGCCGTCCTTGTTCAGGTCAAGTGACTGGTTCGCCTCCCAACCATCGGTAAAGATGCGCTTTCCCTCGATCTTGCGGTCGATGTACGAAAAGGCGCCGAGGATGCCGAAATCCCCGTCGCCGAACGTCTTGCTGAGCAGGCCCGAAAACTGCGGCGAGAATTGCCCGCGCAACTTGTCGTAATTGGCCTGCCCCGACAGCGCGACCTTGCCCTCTTTGAAATCGAACGGGCGGGCGGTGTACATGTCGACCGTGGCGGCGATCCCGCCCTCGATCTGCGACGCGGTCGGCGTCTTCGACACATCGACCCGGTTGATGAGTTCGGCGGGCAGGATGTCGAAGCTGAACTCACGCCCCTGATTCTCGGTGGCGAGGATGCGGCCGTTATACAGCGCGCTGCTGAACGCCGGACCCAGCCCGCGGACGGTGATGAACTGCCCTTCGCCATTGTCACGCGAAATGGTGACGCCGGGGATGCGCTGGATCGCCTCGGCGATATTCTGGTCGGGCAGCTTGCCGATGTCGTCGGCGACGATCGAATCGACGATGTTGTCGGCATTGCGCTTGATGTCGACGGCGCGACGGAGACTCTCGCGCAGGCCCGTGACGATGATCTCGCCATCCTCGGTGGCGGTCGCCGCATCCTGCACCGCGCCATCGGGGGCGGTCGGCGGCGGGGTCTGCGCCAGCGCAGGCGTGGTGGCGATCAATAACGTGGCCGAGCCGGCCAGGCTGAGCAAGCGGAACCGCTTCACGGGTGACATGCCGTATCCTCTCCCTATCGCTTCCGCTTCGCAGCCGTTCGTGCGGCCATCATCCGGAAGTATGGAGCAGGTTTAACGATCAACCTCGTGGACGGCAAGCGGTCTTGTGCGCTGGCGTACCGTCAAGGTTGGATGGGGAGAAAGCCGAACCGAACCGGATCGACGCACCGGGAAGGCTATCCGCTTGCCGGAAACACATGGACGACTTTGAACTCCTCGCACCAGAGGTTCATCGTCTCCGAATAGAGGCCAAGCCGCTCAAAAAAGCGCCGATGCTCCTGTCGCCAATAGGACAGGCTCAGGTCCCCTTCGCCCTCCTTGCGGGCGAAATCCTCGGAAACGGCGTTGAACGGGACCATGCGAAGGCTGACCGTTTCGACGATGGCCCGCGGCTGCCCGGTCCCGTCGCAGACGACGGACCGGCGTCCGGGTTCGGTCTGCTGCCCGTCGACAGCGGCCCAGCACGTCGCCGTCTTCCTGCCGCACAGCACAAGCGAAAGCAGGGCATCGGCAAGCGCGGGCGTATCGCCGAAGGAAAATCGCTCGAAGCTCTGCCAGTTGTCGGAAGGGAAATCCTGCAACATGATGGGAGGCACCCTCGACCGCACCGGCGAATCGACCGGCACCCGCGATGCCGGTCCGCTATGCCCTCAGGCCAGCACCCACACCGCATAGCCGGTCAGCAGCACCGCCGCCGCCACCGACATGCCGAACAGGACATAGCCGATATAGTTCATGATCGCAGGGTTCGGACGCTGGGCGCGCTTGTTATGCGAGGCGGCCGACAGCACGAAGCTGGCCAGCAACCCATAGGTGAACACCGCCGTCTCGACCATCGCGCGCCAGATCCTTGTGCTTGCACTTGCGCGGCTACCCCCCCGGCTCGCCGCCTGCGTGGCTAGAACATAGGCCATCGCAACTATCAATTGGTTAAGATGGAACCGATCGCCCGGTGAAGGCGTTCTGACGCGTTTTTCTGTGTGCCAGCCCTTCTGCCGCAGCGTTCAACGAACGACGCCCTGTCGCGTTACCGCCTGCGCCTGCCCGAAGGTGTCGGGCGCATTCGCGCACCGGCGGGAGGTAACAAGCAGGTCGAATAGCGGCTTCGGTTGCCGGATTCACGCGAAGGCGCGGAGACGCGAAGAAGAAGCAGAAAGTAGATTTCGCGCAAAGCCGCAGAGGCGCAGAGGAGGTTGCGTTTGATGCCCCGGCGCATTCGATCGGCAGACGACTGCACCCGCTGGCGGCAAGGACAAGGCCGCTGGCGCGGGTAAGGTGGCCCCGGACGCACGCTCTTCGCGCCTCTGCGCCTTTGCGCGAAATCTAACCTTCTTCTTCCCTTGCGCCGACAGCGATGCGAAAGGCCGCGCTCATCCGCGCCTCCGCGTGAATCAAACCCGGCGCGACATCGCCTCAATCGACCGCGATGCCATCCCCATCAAACACCAGCATCCGCGCCGGATCGGCATGAAGTGTGATCGCGTCGCCGACCGCATGATGCCCGTCCAACTTTGCACGAAACGCATCGCCCGATGGCAGCTGCCCATAAAGATAGGTCGAATGGCCAAGCGCCTCGACCGCCTCGATCGCCATCGGCAACGTGACGGCATCGCCGCCGCCCGCCAGCGTCACATGTTCGGGCCGCAGCCCCAGCGTCGCCTTGTCGCCCACCGCCAGCCCTGCCCCCCGTGCCGAGCCGACGCGCAACCCGCCCGCCATCTCGAACCGGGTCATGCCGCCCTCGCGCCCGACCACCGTCGCATCGAACAGGTTGACGCGCGGGCTGCCGATGAAGCCGGCGGTGAAGACATTCGCCGGCCGCTCATAGACCTCCAGCGGGGTGCCAACCTGCGCGATCCGGCCCTTGTCGAGGATGACCAGCCGGTCGGCCAGCGTCATCGCCTCCACCTGATCGTGGGTGACATAGATCATCGTCGCGCCCAGCCGCCGGTGCAGCGCGGCCAGCTCGTGCCGCATCCGCACGCGCAGATCGGCGTCAAGGTTCGACAACGGCTCGTCGAACAGGAACAGGTCCGGATTGCGCACGATCGCGCGGCCGATCGCCACCCGCTGCCGCTGGCCGCCCGACAATTGGCTCGGCATCCGGTCGAGCAGCGCGTCGAGTTCCAGCACCTGCGCGGCATGGGCGACCTGTTCGGCGATCGCCGCCTTGGGCGTCCGCAGGTTCTTGAGACCAAAGCTCAAATTCTCGCGCACGGTCATGTGGGGATAGAGCGCATAGGACTGGAACACCATCGCCACGCCCCGGTCCGACGCCGGCACCCGCGTCACGTCGCGCCCGCCGATGCGGATATGCCCGCCGCTGACCGTCTCAAGTCCCGCGATCATCCGCAGCACGGTCGACTTGCCGCATCCGGACGACCCGACCAGCACGACGAACTCGCCGGCGGTCACGTCCAGGTCGATGCCCCGGATCGTATCGACGCCATCATAGGACTTGGTCAGCCCTTCCAGCTGCAAGGCACTCATTCGGTTTCCAGCTCCCATGCCGCCGCGCTGCTGTCGCCCGCTACGAATTCCGCCGCGATGCGGATCGGCGACCCCGCCCTGCCCGGCGATCGCAACAACGCCTCGGCCGCGCGGCGCCCCTTCTCGACCGCATTCTGCCGCACCGTCGTCAACCGCAGCCCGTCGCGCGGCCGGCCCGGCGGGTCGATCCCGTCATAGCCCGTGACCGACATCCGCCGCGGCACCGACAGCCCCAGCGCGTCGCATCGCGCCATCACGCCGTACGCCAGCCGGTCGGAGAAGCAGACCATTGCGGTCAGGTCATGCTGCCGCCGGAGCAGCCGGTCGACCGCGCGCGCGCCGCCTTCCTCGTCATTGGGCGTTTCGCACACCAGGATGCCCTCGGCGGCGACGCCCGCCACGTCGAACGCGTCGCGACAGCCCAGCACGCGCTCATGCACCACATGATTCTCGTCCGACACATCGCGGTCGAGCGCGAACAGCTCGCCACGGTCCTGCGACCAGGGAAAGGTGACGATGGCGAT
>CAJYRU010000330.1 GCA_913777295.1 uncultured Sphingomonas sp.
GCCATGGTCTTTCGCGCTGGCGACATCGACGAGGCGATCCGCATCGCTAACGCCATCCCCTTCGGCCTCGGCTCGGCGGTATGGACGCAGGACGCGGGCGAACAGGACCGGTTCGTCCGTGACATCGCCGCGGGGATGACCGCGATCAACCAGATGCTGGCTTCCTCGCCCGAAGCACCGTTCGGCGGGATCAAGCGATCGGGCCATGGCCGCGAACTGGGGCCGTTCGGGCTGCACGAATTCATGAACCTGAAGACGGTGTTCCGACCGTAGGGGGCGGGTCCGATCCTTCGCTCGTCACTCCCGCGAAGACGGGAGTCTATATACGCAACGTTGCGGCTTGAACCGACAGGATAGCGGCAACGGATTCCCGCCTTCGAGGGAATGACGACCGTGTAGCAATTGCGAAAAGACAAACGGCGCGGGATTGCTCCCGCGCCGTCCATCTTTAGCCCCGACGCAGCAGATCAAGCCGGTTCGGCAACCCCGACCGGCTGCACGCTGTCGGGCTTCTGCACCACGTCGAACCGGTCGGCGTTCATCACCTTGGTCCAGGCCGCGACGAAATCGCGCACGAACTTTTCCTCGTGCCCGTTCTCGGCATAGACCTCGGCCACCGCGCGCAACTGGCTGTTCGACCCGAAGATCAGGTCGGTGCGCGTCGCGCGCCAGCGCTCGTGCTGCCCGGCGCGGTCATAGCCGATGAACTCTTCGTCAGCGCTGGTGTCGACCACCTTCCAGAAGGTGTCGTTGTTCAGCAGGTTGACGAAGAAGTCGTTGGTCAGCTGCCCCTTGCGGTCGGTGAACACGCCTTCCGATGCGTCGTTGTAGTTCGCGCCCAGCACGCGCAGGCCGCCGACCAGCACAGTCATTTCCGGCACTGACAGGCCGAGCAGCGATGCACGGTCGAGCAGCAGCTCCTCGGTCTTCACGCTATGCTTGGTCTTCAGGTAATTGCGGAAGCCATCGGCGACCGGCTCCATCACCGCGAAGCTGTCGGCATCGGTCCATTCCTGCGTCGCGTCGCCGCGGCCGCCGGTGAAGGGGACGTCGACCGCGAAACCGGCGTCCTTCGCCGCCTTCTCGACCGCCGCGTTACCCGCCAGCACGATCGCATCGGCGAGCGACAGGCTGCCCTTCAGCTCGGCGATCTTCGCGAGGATCGCGGCCAGTTCCTCCGGCTCGTTCACCTTCCACCCGCGCTGCGGTTCCAGCGCGATGCGCGCGCCATTGGCGCCGCCGCGATGGTCCGACCGGCGATAGGTCGATGCCGAGGCCCAGGCGGTCTTGACCAGCTGTCCGACCGAGAAGCCGGCATCGAGGATCTTCGCCTTGAACGCCGCGGCGTCCGCGTCCGACAGGGTAGTGCCGGCGGGAACCGGGTCCTGCCAGATCAGCGTCTCTTCCGGTACTTCCGGCCCGAGGTAACGGACCTTCGGCCCCATGTCGCGGTGGGTCAGCTTGAACCAGGCGCGGGCAAAGGCGTCCTTGAACGCTTCATGGTCGTTCCGGAACTTCTCCGAAATGGCGCGCATCTCGGGATCGACCTTCAGCGCCATGTCGGCGGTGGTCATCATCGTCGGCACGCGCAGGTTCGGATCATGCGCCGCCGGGGCCATGTCCTCCTCTTTCTGGTTGATCGGCTGCCACTGCTTGGCACCGGCCGGGCTGCGCACCAGTTCATATTCGTAATCGAGCAGCAGGCGGAAATAATTGCCCGACCATTCGGTCGGTGTGTTGACCCAAGCGCCCTCGATCCCGCTGGTGGTGGTGTGTTCGCCCATCCCGCTTTCGAAGCTGTTGGTCCAGCCAAGGCCCATCAGCGAGATATCAGCACCTTCCGGCGATTCCCCGACCAGCGTCGGATCGCCCGCGCCATGCGCCTTACCGAAGGTATGGCCGCCGGCGGTCAGCGCGACCGTTTCCTCGACGTTCATCGCCATCCGGGCAAAGGTTTCCTTGATGTCGCGCGCCGACTGCATCGCGTCGGGCACGCCGCCCGGACCTTCCGGATTGACGTAGATCAGGCCCATCTGAATCGCGGCGAGCGGCTGTTCCAGCTCCAGCTCTTCCTCGGGCAGGATGCGGGTCTTGTTGTCGGGATGGCCGACGAACTGTTCTTCCGAGCCCCAGTAGATGTCCTTTTCCGGTTCGAACACGTCGGCACGACCGCCGCCGAAGCCGAACACCGGCCCGCCCATCGATTCGATCGCGACGTTGCCGGCCAGGATGAACAGGTCGGCCCAGCTGATATGCTTGCCGTATTTCTGCTTGATCGGCCACAACAGGCGACGCGCCTTGTCGAGGTTGCCGTTGTCCGGCCAGCTGTTGAGCGGGGCGAAGCGCTGTTGCCCGCTGTTCGCGCCGCCGCGCCCGTCGGCGGTGCGGTACGTGCCGGCGGCGTGCCACGCCATGCGGATGAACAGGCCGCCATAATTGCCGTAATCGGCCGGCCACCAGGGCTGGCTGTCGGTCATCAGCGCGGTCAGGTCGGCCTTCAGCGCGGCATAGTCGAGCTGCTTGAAGGCTTCGGCATAGTCGAATTCATGCCCCATCGGGTCGGGCGAGGTGCCGCCCTGGTTCAGGACCTCCAGCGGCAGCGCATCGGGCCACCAGTCGCGATTGGTGCGCCCCACCAGCGACCGAACCGTGTTCGGTTGGTGGATCGGGCAGCCGCTCATCTCTCCGGTCTTCGCGTCCATGTGTCTGCTCTCCATCACAATGGCGGGCAGCCTAACCGCTTACGCGGCGCGGCCATAAGCAATTGTCTCGTTCACACTTGGCGGAAAACTCGATCGCAAAAACGCGGGTCCGGTGGCGATCCGCCCGCTTCGATAGCGCCGCACCTTCCCGCCCCGATCCGCCTCGCCTATGCCATGGCGATGCACGCGATCCGCAACATCGTCGTCCTGACCGGAGCGGGCGTCTCCGCCGAATCGGGTATCGCGACCTTTCGCGGTCCCGGTGGCCTGTGGGAGGGATACCGGGTCGAGGATGTCTGCACGCCCGAGGCGCTGCGCGCCGATCCGGTGCTGGTCCACCATTTCTACGACCAGCGCCGCACGGCGCTGGCCGGGGTGCAGCCCAATGCCGCGCATCACGCGCTCGCCGCGCTCGACCGGGCATGGACCGGGGAGCTGCTGATCGTCACGCAGAATGTCGACGACCTGCATGAGCGCGCGGGTGCGACTCGGTTGCTGCACCTGCATGGCGAACTGAATTCCGCGCTGTGCGCCGCCTGTGGGGATCGGGTACGACAGTCGGGGGCATTGCCGCCGGGCAGCATATGCAGGGCGTGCGGTGCGCCGGCACTGCGCCCGGACATCGTGCTGTTCGGCGAGATACCCTACGCAATGGACCGGGTGATCGACGCGATCGGCGGATGCGACCTGTTCGTGTCGATCGGTACGTCGGGCGCAGTCTATCCCGCCGCCGGTTTCGTCGAATGGGCACGGGAAAGCGGCGCGACGACGCTCGAACTCAATCTCGACCGGTCGGCCGGGTCGCACCGCTTCGACGAAAGCCGCCTGGGTCCGGCGAGCGAGCTGGTGCCCGCATGGGTCGATTCGCTGCTGAACGGGCAATAGCCGGTGGCCCGGAAGAAACGCCTGCTGACCGCGAGGATGGCGGATGGCTGGGTCAAGACGATCGGCCCGACCAACGCACCGTTCACCCATTTCTGGCGGATCGTCGCGGTGCTGGAAAACGGCCGGACCGAAGTGTTCTGGGGCCATGCCGCGTCGCTGAAGGAAGCAACCGGCAAACAGGCCGCGACCCGCGACGCTGCGCGCCAGCGCGGCTGGCAACGCTACAGTTTCGAAGTGGTGGCACTGGAGGAAGCGTGATCCGCGCCGTCGCGTGAGGGCTGATCGGCGCGGGCGCGTAACCGGTGATGGAGCTTGCGGAGTGGACAGGATGGACGATCTCGACCGGGTGCTGGCCCGTCTGGCGGCGGCACCCGCACCCCGGACGCTGGACGGCATCGATGCGGCGGTGTTCGCGCGGATCGAGGCGCAGGCAGGCGCGCGCGTCGGGGCGGCCGGCATCGCTGCGGTGGCGGTCGTCGCACTGACGATCGGCATGATCGGCGCGGAACTGCCCGCGACCGCGCAGCCGGCGGTATCGCTGGCGCCGCTATCGGGCAACTCGCCGCTCGCCCCCTCGACGCTGCTGGTCGGGGAGCCGTGAGGGTGCGCATCGCGCTGTGCATGGTGCTCGCGTTCCTGGCGGCGATCGGCGGGGTGTTCGTCGGCCGCGCGCTATTGCCACAGGACGTGCCGCAAGGAGTGGCGCTGCACGATGTGCTGCATCACCAGCTGGCGCTGGACGCGAACCAGGCGGCGCAGATCGCTACGCTGGAGGACCGGTTCGCGGAGCGGCGTCGCGCGCTCGAGCTGGAACTGCGCGCCGCCAATGCCCGCCTGGCGGAGGCGATCGCCGCCGAACATGCCGCCGGCCCGCGCGTCGCCGCCGCCGTCGACCAGAGCCACGCGGCAATGGGCGCGCTGCAAAAGGCGACACTGGCACATCTCTTCGCCATGCGCCGGCTGTTGCGACCCGACCAGGCGGCACGGTTCGATGCGGCCGTGGTCCGGGCGCTGACCGACGGCCGGGGGTGAGCGTCGACTGGTCCACCCTGTCCGATGGCGATCTGGCGGCGCTGAGCCTTGCCGGGCGGCAACCGGCCTTTGCCGAAATCCTGCGCCGCTATCGCACGCCCATATTCCGCGTCGCGCGGGCATGGACCGGCGATGCGGACGAGGCGCTGGACATCGTGCAGGAAAGCTTCGTCGCGGCGCATCGCGCGCTGGCACGCTATGATCGCGATCGCGCGATGCAGGCGTGGCTGTCGACCATCGCGCTCAACAAATGCCGCGACTGGGCGCGGCGGCGGGCGGTGCGGCGGTTCCTGTCGTTCGGGCTGCACCATGCTGGACAGGGTGAGGCGATCCCCGATCCTGCCGCACCGATCGACGACGCCGTGGCCGATCGCCACGAACTGGACCGGGTGATACGAACGATCGCTACCCTGCCCGACCAGCTCAAGACGCCGTTGATCCTGCACGCGATCGAGGGGCTGGCCCAGGCGGAGGTCGCGCAGCTGCTGGGCATTTCGGCCAAGGCGGTCGAAACCCGCATCTATCGGGCACGGGCGCAGCTGTCGGAAAAACTACAGCGGTCCCAAGGGGCCAAGGACGTTCCCGCGTAAAGAGGGATAGTCCGCAGTCAGGAGTGTCCATGTCCCCTGTTTTCGATCGCCGCCAATTGTTGCGCGGTGCAACGCTGGGTGGCGGCGCGCTGGCGTTGGAGAGCGCGTGGCCGGCCTGGGCGCAGAGCGAGCCGGCAGGGACCACGACCCCGCTCCCGACCGTGTCGGGCGACGCGATCACGCTGACGATCGGCCATGTCATGCGGCAGGTCGACGGGCGGATGGCCCATGCGATCGGCATCAACGGCACCTCCCCCGCCCCGCTGATCCGCCTG